>CAYFOB010000646.1:0-1945 GCA_964344525.1 uncultured Thiomargarita sp. | reverse complement strand
CTCACCCATTCCAATTCTGCTTTGATGCTGCGTTGACGCGCTGTTTCTTGTCTTTCTTCCAAGGCTAAGCGTTTTTCCTTTTGCGCCAACCAAGATGAATAATTACCTTCCCAAGGAATGCCCTGTCCTCTATCTAATTCTAAAATCCAACCTGCAACATTATCCAAGAAATAACGATCATGAGTGATGGCGACGACGGTGCCCGTATAATCTTGTAAAAATCTTTCTAACCAAGCCACCGACTCAGCATCTAAATGGTTAGTCGGCTCATCGAGTAACAACATATCAGGCGCTGAAAGCAATAACCGACACAAAGCCACGCGACGCTTTTCGCCCCCTGAGAGTTTACTCACATCCGCCTCCCAATCGGGCAAACGTAAGGCATCTGCCGCAATTTCCAACTTTCTATCTATCTCCCAAGCTCCAACCGCATCAATCGCATCTTGCAATTGGCCTTGCTCCTCCAATAGGGCATTCATTTCATCATCACTCATCGGCTCACCAAACTTCATGCTGATTTCGTCAAAACGATCCAACAAAGCCTTTGTTTCAGCAATTCCTTCTTCAACGTTGCCACGCACATCTTTATTGAGATTTAACTGCGGCTCCTGGGGAAGATAACCAATACGAGTCCCAGGCTGTGGACGCGCCTCACCCTGATACTCCTTATCCACGCCCGCCATAATACGTAACAAACTCGATTTACCAGCCCCATTCAAACCTAACACACCAATTTTGGCGCCATGAAAAAAGGACAAAGAAATGTTTTTAAGAATTTCCCGCGATAAAGGCACAATTTTGCCAACGCGGTTCATTGTATAAATGTATTGAGCCATATTTTTAAGAGTTTTATTATTGATGTTACGCATTCTCGTTCACAAGCAGTGTTTTGCCTGTCTTGGAACAAAAGTGCGTAACATCAGTTACAAATTCTACATTTTTCAGCAAGCCAGCACCCAGGATCCGCTTTAAAAGGATCACCAGTCACTGCATACGAAAGACATTTTAAACCACCTCGACAGAATTTCGCATAAAAGCATTTTTGGCACCCTTCACTCAAGCTATTACGAAGACGATGAAAAAGTGCCGTTTTATCATAAAGTTCAAGCAATGGCGTTTCTAATAAATTACCGACACGAATAGGCATCCGCCTACATGGCAGAAGATCACCGTTAGCTTGGACAGTGAGCAAACTGTCTCCGGCTGTGCAATGATAAGGACGTGCACCACTGACTAAAAATTGTAGTGCACGGTACATCGCAACTTCAGTGCGACTAAACCAAGCGCGTTGACTTTGCGCCATGATTTTAAAAAATGCTTGAGTTTCTTCAGGTGTCATCACCTGCTCGCGCAAATTGGCGCCACTTCCCCAAGGAATCAATCGATCAGCCCAGACTCTATTCACCTGCAACTGTCTACCCAATCGAACGACTTTTGGAAATTCACGGAAATTCTTACGGTGGGCGGTAAACGAAATCACAGTATGAATTTGCTCGCGCCGTAAATGTTTAATCGCCGCCATGGTTTGAGCAAGGTTGCCCTGTCCACGAATACTATCATGGGTTACCTTTGTGCCCTCAACACTGACTTGCACAAAGCGGGGCGCCAATTCGCGGAGACGTTGCGCCATTGTGGCATCAATAAAACGACCATTAGTCAAAATGGCAAAGCTAAAGAGTTTGCGATGAGCCGTAAAAATTTCCAACAATTCAATAAAATCTTGCCGCGCAAAGGGTTCGCCGCCGGTGACGGTAATGTGAGCACGAAGCGGCTTACCAGCGCGTTGATTAAATGTCGCCAACAAATTTTTAAATTGCCCAAATATCTTGAGCAAATCCTCAAAACTCAGTTCCTCCCGTGCATAGTTCTCTTGATAGCAATGGGCGCAGCGCAAATTGCAGCGTTCTGTGATATGCCATTGGAATAGCAGATTTGAGGGCGCATA
>CAYFOB010000645.1:0-2621 GCA_964344525.1 uncultured Thiomargarita sp. | reverse complement strand
TTTTAAAAAAGGATAAGTCAAAATCGAAACGGTGTGTATGCTTTTGACTTATCCTTTTTTAAAAATAATCCCTGTAGTTATTGTCTTATAAACGTATAAATTGTTGATAAAAGTTGACAGATCAATTTTACGTGCTATTTTTGTAAATATTGAATCAAAAGTTTTCGGTGATAAACCAATAGCTAATATGCGTAAAAATATTATGGTTATTGTGAAACTTGTCTTTTAAAAATTTACCCCAAGAAATAAATAAAAAAACTATTCGTTCAAGAATTGAAAATATGTCCAAGCGCATTGGTTGGCTGGTGGGTTGTTATTACTTTCGTTCTTGATGTTAGTAATAGTTTACACATTTAATAGACGATTAATGGTGATTATATTTATGAGTATAAAGCAAATATTTTTTATCGCTAGCCTGCTATTGGCTATGAGCTTTTTTACAAATGTGCAATCAGCAGAAAAACCATGGCGCCTATCACAAGCACTACCCAACTGGCTAGAATTAAGTGGACACCACCGGCTTCGCTATGAAACGCTCGATGGGCAGTTCCGTGCGAATAGCAACGGGGGAGACCAGATTGTCGTTTTTCGCACCGCATTGAAAGCCAAAATCAAGCTTGATAGGGTCAATTTGACGGCTGAAATATTGGATTCGCGCCAAATGTTGGCAGATGATGGTACTCCCCTCAACAGCGGCATTGTAAATACTGTTGATCTGTTACAGGGATATGTGGGCATCAATTTATCGCACGTAGGCAGCAAAAGCCAGTTACAAATTGGTCGTCAAACCATGGACGTTGGTAGTCGGCGCTTAGTTGCCCGCAATCGATTCCGCAATACCATCAATACTTTTACGGGTATTGACGGTTCATGGACAACAGCGTCAGGTAAAATGATACGCGCCTTCTACGTTCTTCCTGTAAATCGCTTGCCTTCTGATAAAGCGAGTTTGCTCGACAACAGCACTGAACGAGACGAGCAAGACTTTGACGTGCAATTCTGGGGGTTGTATTCCAAAGTGCCCAAGTTGTTTTCAAACATCACAGGCGAATTTTACCTTTTTGGTCTCCATGAAGATGATAGTCCCAGTCTCGCCACGCGCAATCGCAATTTTCGCACGGCAGGCTTTCGGTTATACCGCAAACCAGCGCAAGGACAGTTTGATTTTGAATTGGAGTCAGTGTTTCAAAGGGGGAAATCGCGTGCATCAACAAAGGCTACAGACGACTTAGATCATAGCGCACATTTTCAGCACATCCAAGCGGGTTATACCTTTGCAGCACCTTGGTCACCTCGCTTAGTTCTGCAATTTGACTACGCCAGTGGCGATAAAGACTCAAATGATGCTGAGAACAACCGTTTTGACACGCTTTACGGTGCTCGCCGTTTTGAGTTTGGTCCAACGGGCATTTATGGCCCCTTTGCTCGTAGCAATTTGTTAACACCTGGATATCGTGTCATTGTCAAACCGCGCAAAAATATTAAGATTATGATCGCCCACAGGTTTTACTGGCTAGCCTCTGATAAAGATGCGTGGACGACTAGCAAAGTTCAGGACTCAACGGGAGATTCTGATAGCTACCTAGGTCATCAAGCTGAAATTAGTATCCGCTGGGCTGTTGTTCCTCGCAACATCCGTCTTGAAACTGGCCTCGCTCATATTTTTGCAGGCAAATTTATGGAAAACGCTCCAAATTCCAATGGAGAAGGCGATGCCAACTACGCATATTTACAGGCCGTTTTTACTTTTTGAGGAAAGTGCAGCCCCTCTATTGATATGAATGATGCCTTAAGCCAAATCTGACAGGTTTTCAAAACCTGTCAGGTTTTATTGAATTTTCATTTCTTAACTGATGTTACGCATCCTCGTTCACAAGTCGCAAAGCGGCTAGGCGACTCCAAACAAAATGCGGTAAAATTTGTGAACAGGTACTTAATCACACCCATTCCCTAAATTTACACACAAAGGAAAATTTATAGTTCCCATACTATCTATAAGGAATTAAAAATTATTTTTTTAATTTTTTTATTTATTATAATATTATCAATATCTTATAAACTGTGATTTTCGACTGCCTAATGTTGACATATAAATTTGACGTGCTAATATTCATAAAAAAATTAAAGGTTATAAATGTACATCAAACTGATTGGAAAAATAACCATGAAACCAAAAATAGTCAAAATATTTGTCATACTATGCCTTGGAATACTTGCAGTTGCCTCTTTTTTTGTTTTTCGACTATCTTCAGAGCCCGTCACCGCTCGGGTTGCGGTTGCCGCTAATTTCCATGGTACTATGAAAAAACTGGTTCAACGATTTGAAGAAACTTCAAATCACAAAATAACCATTGTATTTGGTTCCAGTGGCAAGCTCTATACCCAAATAAAAAATGGTACACCTATTGACGTATTTTTTTCTGCCGATACTAAGCGCCCAAAAAAGCTTGAGCAAGAAGGTTTTACTGTGCCTGATACGTTTTTTGTTTATGCCATTGGTCAATTAGTGCTCTGGAGTAAACAACCTGACTTGGTGGATGCCAAGGGAAATGTTTTAACAACAGATAAATTTAGAGGCTGTTTTGGAAAAAAATGAGAGAAGACTCTTTACCTTTTCAGAA
>CAYFOB010000644.1:1403-2623 GCA_964344525.1 uncultured Thiomargarita sp. | reverse complement strand
ACCCTAAAATTTCAGTTATTTTAATAATCCGAAAACTTGAACGTTTGGAGTATACATCTGAATAAATGTATCTTGCATTATTTATTTCAAGAATACGCACAAGCCGTTGAAAATGCTGAAATAGCAGAACACCATTTAGATGGTGTTATTGGTACATTATGTGTCACTATATTGTATTTTTACGATTCTCTCGCACGGTTAGCGTTGTATCCAAATTTACCTCAGCCTGAACAAGAAGCCATTTTAACTAAAGTATCTGTCAACCAAGAAAAAATGAAGCAATGGGCAGAGCATGCGCCAATGAATTATCTGCATAAGTTTTATTTAGTTGAAGCAGAACGTTCTCGTGTGTTGGGTAAAGAGGGTGATGCCAGAGAATTTTATGATAAAGCCATTGAATTAGCGCAACAAAATGAATATCTCAATGAAGAAGCTTTAGCGCATGAATTGGCTGGGCAATTTTATCTGGTTAAAGGAAAACACAAATTTGCTCAAATTTGTTTATACGAAGCGCACTATGCTTATCAAAAGTGGGGCGCATTAGCTAAAGTGAAACAGTTGGAAACCCAATATCCGCAATTTCTCCCCCCAAAAACGACAACGGATGTCACGACAACCAAAACGAGTTTAAGCACAAAAAGCGCCTCTCAATGGCTAGATTTAAATAGTATTATGAAAGCGGCGCAAACACTGTCTGGAGAAATGGTATTGAGTCTGCTCCTTGAAAAAATGATGCACATTGTTATTGAAAACGCTGGAGCAGAGAAAGGATTTTTGCTATTGCCAAAACAAGAACAATGGTTTATCGAAGCACAAGGACATATTAATAGTTCAGATACCCTCGTTTTACAGTCATTACCCCTTGAGCAGGTGCCAGCAAATATCATTCATTATGTGGCACGTACTCAAAAAAATGTCGTTTTGCACGATGCAACACAAGAAGGCACATACCAGCGTGATGCCTACATTGTTAAACACCGTCCCAAATCTGTGTTATGTGTGCCGCTCCTTAATCAAGGACAATTGACAGGTATCTTGTACTTGGAAAATAATTTAATAATAGGGGCATTTACACCAGAAAGGTTAGAGGTGTTAAACCTTTTATCTTCACAAATGGCCATCTCGATTGAAAATTCTTTATTGTACAATAACCTAGAAAATAGAGTCGCAGAGCGTACACACGAACTAGAACAAGAAATAGTGGTGAGAAAGGAAGCCGA
>CAYFOB010000644.1:0-1393 GCA_964344525.1 uncultured Thiomargarita sp. | reverse complement strand
CACCTTTTTAGCGAACCTGAGCCATGAACTTCGCACCCCGCTCAACGGCATTTTGGGTTATGCACAAATTTTACAACGCGATGCCTCTGCCACCAAAAAACAACAACATGGCTTGAATGTCATTGAGCAAAGTGGCAACCACCTATTAAGCCTTATTAATGATGTGCTTGATTTAGCCAAAGTGGAATCGGGCAAAATAGAACTCTACCAAACCGACTTTCATTTGCCCTTATTTATCAGTGGCATTGGTGAAATCATCCGTATCCGAGCGGAACAAAATAATATCGCCTTTTATTTGGAACAGCCCGACGATTTACCGCTTGGTGTACACGGCGACGAGAGGCGGCTGCGTCAAGTATTACTCAACTTGTTGGGCAATGCCGTCAAATTTACAGATAAGGGTGGGGTGACGCTACGAGTCATAAAAACAGAGCAAAACATTTTGCGCTTTGAAGTACAAGACACTGGTGTTGGCATTTCTCCCACAGAACTGGACGCGATATTCGATCCCTTTCAACAAGTCGGTGATCATGAACGTCAGAGCAAAGGTACTGGCTTAGGCTTAGCTATCAGCAAAAATCTGATTGAATTGATGGGGGGAAAATTGCAAGTAACCAGCCAATTCGGCTCAGGGAGTCAATTTGGATTTGAATTGCCCTTGCCAACAGTGCAATATAAAACGGCTCAAGTCGCCAAAACTGATCAAACGATTATTGGGATTGAAGGAAAGGCACCAAAGGTGTTGGTTGTGGATGACAATTGGGAAAATCGGACAGTGTTTGTTGACTTGCTCTCCTCCTTGGGCTTTGACATGTTAGAAGCCAACAACGGCGTTGACGGCTTAGCCAAAGCCACCGAATTTCAACCCGATGTTATTCTCACTGATTTGCGAATGCCAAGAATGGACGGCTTTGAGCTGATTCGCCAATTGCGCCAAACTCCCCTGTTGAAAAACAAACTTATTATTGCCACCTCAGCCAGCGCGTATGAGGTAGATCATCAGAAAAGTTTGACTGTTGGCAGTAACGCTTTTTTGCCCAAGCCGCTACAAGCCGAAAGCCTTTTTGAGCAATTGCAGCAACATTTAAACCTAAAATGGGTGTATGGGAACAAGCAGACTGCCCAACCAATGGTATTTCCCCCTGCGGAAGAAATGGCAGTGTTGTACGATTTATCTCAGATGGGTGACATCGACGAAATTGAAGAGCGCGTCGCAGCCCTTGAACAATCAAATCCCAGTTTGAAGCCATTTGCTAAACAGATGCAACATCTAATCAAAGGCTATCAACTGAACAAAATCAGTGAATTGCTTGAAGCACACTTTTTCTCAAAAAACCATAAATAACGGAAAGCGATTACTTTTAATAAAGGATAACCCCCATTAATGAAGTGA
>CAYFOB010000643.1:0-2625 GCA_964344525.1 uncultured Thiomargarita sp. | reverse complement strand
TGGCAGGTTTGGGTTGATGGTTTAAGGTAAAAAATCCTTTGGAATTGAGTACACACTTGTCCGCGAAACGCATGGTCATAGCGGTAGGTGTCATTTGGTCCTAATGGTTCCGGTGGATTCAGTTTGAGTCGCCGGATTTTTCTACCTTTGGGGCTGATGCCTGGGCAGGAGGTATTAAATGGTTTGAGGGAATAACTGATTTTAGTTGTTGAGTCGCTGGTGAGACGTCTCAACAGATCGTGAATGGAGTTAACCCAATTGAGTAGACGATAAAATTCACAACGGGCTTGCATGTTTATGATTTCACTGGGTTCATATTGCATTAAAGGGCTGTCTTTGCGGATGGGGAGCCCCGATTTGCGTTTCAGCAGTTGATCACTCACCATTTGGTTGTTTTCCATCAATAAGGGTTCTCCTAAAATGTCTTGGACTTCTTCTTCTAAAATGCGAATAAATTCATGTTTTTGGGCTTTAAAGCCTAGTGTACGGGTGTTATTAAATAAAGGGCGTAATAAGCTTTTCCAGTTGTCTAATGCTTTCGCTGATATCCAGATTTCTTCTACTAATTGATCAGAAACGGGAATCAGTGCTGTTACCACTCGGTGATCCACTTGGTTATGGCATTGTTCGTCCAGCTCTCGACAAGCCGCTTTTTTCATCAATTCCCAGTATAGGATTGGTAAATTACCCTCTCCTAAGCCATCTTCCATAATACTTTCTATTGATTGTCCTGCACGGATTCTTTGAAGGGTTTCATTGATCATATCGCTCCGTGAAAATTGGCTGACTAGCTGAATAATCCGTTGAGTGAGACGTGAGGGCGTATTTTCAGTCAATCTGATAAAATAATCTTGGGGGTTGACGCGATTGGAGACTTGACGGTAAATGTGTTGAAGGATTTTTATTCCTTGCGTTTCAAAACGACGATAGGCTTTTTGGTAACTGCGTTTGTAAGAATTGGTATTAGGCGTTTGGATAAAAAAGACAACGGGTGACATGGAAAAGGTTTGTGTTAATCTTCGAATCAATCGGTTTGGCACCGATGGCTTATTATCTCCATGATCTCCAATCACAAATAACAGTTTTAAGTGATCGGGACAATTTGCCATATCCCTAACCGCTTGATTGAGACCAAAAAAGAGATTTTCTTCATAAGTCCGATCACGGGTTTCATGAGATTCCCTGACTTGTGCGATTTGGCGTTCAAAGGCACGTTGATTAGCTTTGGAGATGTGCGCTTTAGCCTGACAAGTGCCTGATAAGGGTAAACCTTCGCCAATGCCCTGATTGCCTGCAAAATCATCCCGATAAACACGAAACCCAAAACGAAAGTGTGTTTCTCGATAGGCATATTTGCGGGTGAGAGTCTTCACGATTTGACTGGCAAATGTTTTGGCGGCATCTAAGGAGGGCTGCATACTGCGTGTGCCATCCAGTAAGAAAAAGACATCAACTCGTTTAAATAAGGCTTCGATTTCCTGTGTTTTTTGATCCATCATTTGTGTAATGCCTCTCATGCCAATGCCTGGCGCGGCTACCCGATAATATTTTTTGCCTCGACGAGTGACAATGTCTAATAAGGGAATATGTAAAGGAAATTTATACCAAATTTTTCCGCCTGTTAATTCAACACCACTTTTGCCTCTTGCGTTTTCAGGAAAAGCCGAAATATGTCTCACATCCTCACGCGGACGAAGTTGTAAGGTTGAGTTCCAGGGAATGACTTTATCTTTGTCAACCCAGCCAATTAAAGGGTGGGCATTTAAAAGGTTATAATTTTCAGCTAATAAGTAACGCTTGTTGCTTTCTGCAAAGATAAAATACATTTCAAAACGTGACAATTTTTTACAGCGGTTGCCACAAGCATTGTCTTGATAGTGGGGATAAGCCAGCACAACGCTTTTTTCCGTCGTCACACGGCGACTTTCTACCTTGACGGTTTTTGGCGGTGTTTTGATAAAAGCCTTGCGTTCCAAGCCTTTTTCATTTTTAAGAGGGTAAATATGACATAACAAATCTTTCCTATCCATCCAGCCCAGAGACTTTTCAGGCAAATCACCGAGATAATTAACTCGAACACGCCCACGACTGATGCTTAATGCATCCAAAGGTTCACCAAATTTGAGGGTGATTTTTTGACGATATCCATTTGCATCATAATACACGGGCGCATTTTGGCGTAATACCCGCAAAGGCCATGTTGTATTAATGGTTTTTCCATCCTCTAGTAATGGAAAAGAGTAGCCTTGACAACTCCCGTTGGCTTGGGCAAACGGGCTGAATAGTACTGTTAATGAGAAAATTAAAATTTGTCGTTTCATTTTTTTTTGTGCCTGAATGACTTCCACCACTCGACGCGGAGCGTCGGGGCATGCATTCCCAAGCGGGAGCTTGGGAACGAGAATCTCTTCTTTGCCCCGACGCTCCGCGTCGAGTGGTGGAACAAAGGTGAATAACATCAATTCTTAAGAAAATAATCTAACATCCGTTGAATTTGCTCTACCACTTTTTCACTGCGTAATTCTTCACATTTATCCGCATCCGCTTTTTCCATCCATGCTTGACATCGTTACAAGTAACTCCTCAATTCGCTTTGACAATGAACAGCCATGTAGGGTGGATAAG
>CAYFOB010000642.1:0-2634 GCA_964344525.1 uncultured Thiomargarita sp. | reverse complement strand
TCTTTCTCGTTTTCTGAAAAAGACTTTTCATTTTTTCCAAAACAGCCTCTTAAAAGCACGGATATTGATTTCCCCCCCTTTTGGTGTGTACTTAACAGCATTGGATAATATATTCAGCATGATTTGCTTACAACGCCGAGCATCGAGCATCATCAAAGGTAATGTGGGATCAATGAACATTTTGACTTCGATATTTTTCTTTTTTAACAAAGTCTTTATCATCATCACAGCATTATCGATGAAAGTGTTTGGTAAAATGCGATCTAAGGTAATTTCCATTGTGCCCGCATCAATTTTAGCAGTATCAAGCAAATCGTTGATCAATTCTAACAAATGGTTACCACCTTCCTTGATATGGTTAACATAGAGCATTTGTTTTTCATTGAGTTCGCCAAAAAACTGCTCTGTTAATAAATCACTCATGGATAAAATACTGTTGAGTGGCGTGCGTAATTCATGGCTCATGGCTGAAATAAAATAAGATCGCGCATGATTAGCTTCTTTTAATTTCAAATTGGTTTCTTCTAGTTGTTTGATAGTTTTTTCTAGTGCTTGAGTACGTTCAGCAACAACCTGTTTTTGATTCCAACGTTCTTCTAGCCATTTTGCTTCAATGTGTTTAAATTCTTTGGTTAAGTATTGATTAGCCTGCTCAAATGTTGCAACGTTTTTTCGCAATTTTTCCATTGCTTGTTGTTGTCGCCATAGAATAATAAAAAACGTCAGCGTTAGCAGTATTGTGCACCAGAGACTGTTTACATAAAACAGGTACTCTATAATAATTATTGGTAAAGCGATCCATAGCAGTTTGGGTTGATAATTTTTCATTTTTGCTTGACTTAAATATTGATGCTACGCAGCCTCGTTCACAAGTGGCAAACAAGAGTGCGTAACATCAGTTATTTTGATAAGATTTGAGAGTCAATTTAAATACCGCCGCAAAATCCTAAAAAGTTCCTTAGTTATGACAGGCTTTGCCAAATGTTCGGTACACCCTGCTATCATTTGTCGTTCTTCTGCCTCAGAGCCCGTTTTGATTGTTAAAGCAATAATGGGAGGGCTGTCTTTAAATTCTGGTATGGCACGTAATTGCTGCGTGGCTTCCAATCCGCCCATAACAGGCATACCTATATCCATAAAAATCAATTCTGGTTTATGTAAAATGGTTAAATCAATGGCTTCTTGACCATTTTTTGCCACAATCACCTCATGCTTATGAATGCTGAGCATATCAAGTAGCACCATCAAATTCACGTCATTATCTTCAGCCACTAAAATACGATGTCCCTGCGGAAAATCTGTCTTTTGTGTGGTTTGCTTAGCAAGTGGTAAAGTAAACCAAAAAGTACTGCCTTTGCCGAGTTCACTTTTGACTCCAATTTCTCCGCCATGTAATTCCAACAATCTTCGTGCTAAAGCTAAACCAATACCGGTGCCTCCAAGCGCTTGTTCATACACCCACTCACCTTGATGAAATTCAGAAAAAATCTTTTCCTGTTCATCTTCTTTAATGCCAATACCATTATCACTGACTTCAATTCTCAGGTATGAATTGCTTTGTTGAGTTGCTTTCACTTTAACCCAACCACCTGCTGAAGTGTACTTGGCAGCATTGGAGAGTAAATGGAACATAATTTGCTTACATTTTTGAAAATCAGCTTGCAAAATGGTTGGCAATAGAGGATCAATAAAGGTTTCTAGCTGAATATTTTTTTGCCTAAATTGGTTTTCCATCAAACTCACTGGGATAGCAATGATTTCACGGGGTGAAACTTCTTTTAACCTGACCTCCAATGCCCCAGCGTCAATCTTAGCAGTGTCCAACAAATCTCCAAGAAGCGTGTTTAATTGTTGACCACTTTCAAGAACTTGATTAACATAGCGCATTTGCTTTTCATTTAATCCGCCAAAAAATTGCTCACGTAACAAGTCACTCAAACCCAAAATCGCATTAAGTGGGGTGCGTAATTCATGACTCATTGAAGAAATAAAACGCGCTTTAGTCTGGTTCGCGTACTCCAAACGGAGTTTTGCATCTTTAACTTTTTTGAGAGCTTCATGTAAATCTTGAGTGCGTTTTTGTAGCTGAGCATTCATCACTTTTAAAGCCCGATTTTGCTCTTCAAGTTGTTGTTCCAGAAAATAACTTTTAATCGCCTCTGAAACAGTTAAAATAAGATCTCTCTTATCATAGGGTTTGCCTAAATAGCGATATAAATTCGCATGATTGACCGCATTAATGATTTCATCTTTATTTGCTTTTCCTGTTAACATGACTTTTACAACATTTGGCGCAAGATGATGAATCTGTTTTAACAATTCATCACCATTAATGCCAGGCAAACTACAATCAGCAATAACTAAAGGAATTTCAACCTCATTTTTGATGAGAATTTCAAAATGTTCTATCGCTTCTTCTCCACTTTGGCTCATTATAATTTTATATTGATTCTCAAAATGTTCTATTAATTGCCATTTGAGAGTTTTACGAATGATTTCTTCATCGTCAACACAGAAAATTATGGGTTTATTCATATTTTTTTTTCATTCATATTTAATATTTGATGTTACGCATCCATGGATTACTTTTAATAACTGATGTTACGCACTCTTGTTCACAAACCATAGTCGCAA
>CAYFOB010000641.1:1555-2638 GCA_964344525.1 uncultured Thiomargarita sp. | reverse complement strand
CCGTTGTAAATTCTGGCATCACTTCCATGGGATTGAAAACATCGTATCCCAATGCTTTAATGAAGGGCATTACCAAAGCGTTTTTGGTAGCCTCTTCGGTTTTAAGTACATCAATTTGTTTAGATGCTTTAGCCGACAACGTTTTCAGTTCATCTATCAAGTCCATGTTGTTTCCTATATTTATTAATAAGCGTTTCAACACGGGTTACTAACGGCATAGGCACACGCATGACCTTTGAAGGCCTTGATTTACGACCTGCGCCTTGTCTTGCGCCCCCATATGTGCTCTTCTTGGTTTCATTCATAAGTATGCGTACTCTATCAAAAAACTGTAACAGTTTTCAAGTTATTTAAATATAATGCTCAAAATATATTGACATTAATTGGAGACCAACATGGAAAAATTATCTATTAAGCAGGCCTCGGAGCAGTTTGGGTTGTCGAGGGCGCGGTTGTATCAGTTGTTGGATAAAGGGGCGGTTGCGGGGTATCGGACTAGCAAAAAAGAAAAAGGTGGAACTTCATGGATTGATAGTAGAAGTTTAAATGACCATCTTAAAAATAAAGATAATAAAAAAGGCGGGCGGCCTAAAACGGAAGGTTTTGGTGATTATTTACCTGTAAAATTGGCCGCTGAAAAAATAGGTTATAGTACACAACATATAAATCGCCTAATCCGGTTAGGCAGTATTATTGCAAAACCAAAAGAAGGGGTGTCACTTGTATATTACCCAAGTTTATTGCAACATAAAAATAAATAATGTTCATAAACTATTAAAATATTATTTCCTGCCTATATAATAATTGCACGTTGGGCTATATTTTTTTGCAATAAAATGTTCATAAACTACTTGACAAGTAAAATATAGCCCATATAATAGTACCAGCGCTGGAGACATTGGCGCTAATTGCTCTTTTACAATCAAACTGGAGAAAAGCTATGTCTAACCTAGCTATAGCCGCGCCTACCCGCGTTCGCGCTAACGTACAGGCCCGCCAAATAAACGCTCATGAACGTGATTATGTTGATTACGATCAATCACTTGCATGGACGGATTTTAAGGATGAGTGGGTTGAACAGCG
>CAYFOB010000641.1:0-1392 GCA_964344525.1 uncultured Thiomargarita sp. | reverse complement strand
GGAAAAAGCGGCTATGTTCCAAGCCACGAAGGATTTTGGGGAGATGGTGAAAGGATGTTAGGGGCGAGAGCAATTACCAAAATGTTCTGACCAACAAAGGTAATTACTCTCTAATTTAAACACGGTAACTTGTGGCATTCTGGTTGGACCGCCAAGCCATAAGTTGCCGAACAATTCACTTTTAAAAGGAAATTATCGTGTTAAACATGGTGACTATAGATCGTGATTTCAATGGTGCGCATATTAGGCAACGCAAAAGCGACGGATTTTTGGACGCAACAGCGATGTGTAAGGCAACTGGCAAACGCTGGTTTGATTACCATCGGCTTGAAGCTACCCAAGCATTTATTAATGCGCTTTCAAGTGAAACGGGATATCCCGCTTCACAATTAATTGAAAGTCAAAAAGGTAACACTGCCAAATTTGAGCAAGGCACATGGGTCCATCCACAAGTGGCGATTAACTTGGCGCAGTGGTGCAGCCCCCAATTTGCAGTATTGGTGTCAAAATGGGTATTCGAGTTGCTAACAACTGGCAAAACTGAATTACAGACTTCGCCAGCTAGCTCCATGATCAAATTCGCTCAATTCAATCGTGATTTGATGGTTATTTTTGGCATAGAGCGTAACATGCAGACGATTGCGCTCAACAATGCCATGCAAAAACAGTTTGGCGTGAATTTGCTGGAAGCGTGGGGAGTTAATGATCTCAAAGCAGAAACGCAGGAGCAAACTCTGACCGTGTCTGATATCGCGGATCAGCTAGGTATTGGTAGGCGTGATGTTAATCCGATTCTGATTGAGATAGATTTGCAAACCAAACATCGGGATCACAAAAACAATGTCTATTACGAGCTGACAGATGCTGGGCTGCAATACGCTATTTATGTTGATACAGGTAAACGGCACAAGACTGACAGCGCACCAGTTAAACAAATAAAATGGTATGCCAGTGTGGTTGATGTTATCAAAGCCCACCTTGAAGCCACTTTTACATTGACGGGAGGTGCTGCATGAATGGTGATGATGAGTTTGGTTACAAAGTGGAGTTCATCGTTGAAGAGTGGGCTAAAGGCGGATCAAAGCCGCACCGTGACGAAAGCTGGTGGCGCGATTACCATCGAAAATTTATGCCAGGACGGTGGCAGAATATCGTCGGGCGCGTCAACTGCATTGAAAAACATTTTCAGCATGTGCCGCTCTCGATGTTAGATCACGAGATTGATGAATTGCGTGACGCGATGGCAAAATTGGAAGAACACCTGTACCCTTTTGAAAAGTTGGGATTTAGGTTAGTATTTGGAGTCACCGCGCCTTAAACCAATAGCCCCAGGGCACAAGCCTTGGGGCTTTTTTTTGTTTTCCTGAAGGGTTGACATTACCCACCAAAATC
>CAYFOB010000640.1:0-2640 GCA_964344525.1 uncultured Thiomargarita sp. | reverse complement strand
TTATAATGAGATTCAACTAAACTTGCTCCCATCACAATGGTTGATAAGGGATTTTTTAGATCATGGGCAACAATACCTAGAAATTCATTTTTTTCTTCATTCAGTTTAATTAATTGCTCATTTTGGGCTTGCAGTTTTTTTTGTAATTTGCGGATGGTTAAGTGTGTTTTGAGACGTGCCAACACTTCTTCTGATTGAAATGGTTTAGTAATATAATCCACAGCCCCAAGCTCAAAGCCCTTAAGCTTATTCACAGTCTCTGATAAAGCTGTCATAAAAATCACAGGAATATCTTGGGTTTGCGGATTTTTTTTCAATTGACGACAGGTTTCAAAACCATCGATGCCTGGCATAATAACATCCAACAAAATAATATCAGGCTTGATATATTTGAGTCGCTTAAGCGCACTTTCCCCTTTTTCAGCAATCAAAACTTTGAATTGCGTTTTTTTTAGATAATTGGATAATACACTCAAATTATTGGGATTATCATCAACAATTAGTACGATGTCTTTCATGGGTTATTTCTCCAAAAATCGCGTTAGGACTTTAAAAACGACTCCAACCAATCACATAAATTATCGACTTGAAAATTTCTTATAAAATTATAGATGTAATCCACAAAAGGGGCAAATTGCTTGTCTGATTGTGCCAGTTGAGTGGCTTTTTCTTCAATGGCCTCCATATCTCCTGTCACCGCAATTTCAAATAACGCTGTAATTGTCTCTGGTGGAGGCAATATGATGGGGGGTGGTTGATTGGTTTGCGATTGGCTTTCTTCATAAATCCATTTGACCATTAAATGTCGTTGTAATTGTTCAAATAGTTGTTTGGCTTGAATGGGTTTAGGAATAAACGCATTGCAACCTGCTGCTAAACTTTTCTGGTTATATTCTTCAAATACATGTCCTGAGGTGGCAATCACAATTGTATCTTGTTTTGATTGTCGAATTTGGCGGGTGAGTTCAAATCCATCCATTTTTGGCATAGCCAAATCGGTAATAATCGCTTTGGGGTGATATTTCATGGTTTTGGCTAAAGCTTCACGCCCGTTGCTGGCTTCTATTATGTCAAATCCCAAAGGGGAAAGTAAACCCATTAAGACTACCCTATTTTCAAATTGGTCGTCCACGACTAAAAGGGTTGGGGTTTCGCCTTTAATACCAATAATTTTTTTTTGCGTTGTGGTCATTTCAGTCAAATTTTCTACAGTTGGCAAAGATAATTCAAACCAAAAAATACTGCCTTGACCCAGTTGACTGGTCGCTTGTAGCTTGCCCCCCATCAATTCAACCAAATTGCGACTAATGGCCAACCCCAAGCCCGTACCTCGGGTTTGATGTTTTTTATCGCCAACTTGTTGAAATGGCTCAAATATGCTCTCTAATTGATCAGGCGCAATACCGATTCCTGTATCTTCTATCTGAAAACGAATTTTCTGATTTGATGAATGCCCAACATAGAACATGACTTTGCCATGATCAGTAAATTTGATGGCATTACCAAGTAAATTAATCAAAACTTGGCGCAAGCGTTTTTCATCGCCATACACGCCTGCTGGTAGTGAGTCTTCAGGTATCTTCTTTGAAAAGTTAAATGGTTGGTAATCAAATACAATGTGTTTGTGTTCTGCGCGAATACGAACCATTTCGCAAATGATCCTAATAAAAGCAGGCAAATGAAAATGGGTTCTATGGGGCTCTATCTTACCCGCCTCGATTTTAGCGATATCAAGTATATCGTTAATCAGGGTGAGCAAATGATTGCCACTTTGCTCAATAATGTCAAGCCCCTTTTGTTGATATTGAGTGGTAGAGGGATCGTGCTTAATAATTTGTGCATACCCCAAAATACCATTGAGCGGGGTACGAAATTCATGGCTTATGTTTGCCAAAAATTCGCTTTTGAGGCGGTTAGCAGCTTCGGCTGCCTGTTTCGCTTGTTTAAGTTTTTCATTTTGTTGTTTAATGGTTTTATCCACCTCTTTATATTCACGATTTTTTTGTTCGAGTAGGAGATTTTGCGCCTCAAGTTGCTTTTGCATATTCTGCAAGGCGAGATGCGTTTGAACACGCGCTAAAACTTCCTGTTCATGAATCGGTTTGGTGATGTAATCCAAAGCACCCGCTTCAAAGCCTTTTAGTTTATCCTCAGTTTTATCGAGAATCGTCATAAAAATGACAGGAATATGTTTGGTGGCTTCACTCATTTTTAAACGATGACAAGTTTCAAAACCGTTTATATCTGGCATCATCACATCTAACAAAATCAAATCAGGGCATAAAATTTCGGCTCGTTTTAACCCTGTCTTGCCATCTTGGGCAATTGCTGTTTCAAAACCATAATTTTTGAGACAATCAACAATGACTTGGATATTTTTGAGATTGTCGTCAATGACTAAAATGAGACTATTTTGTTGTTCATTGTTCATATATAGATCTTTCATCTCTGAGAAAAAAACCACTACAACCAAAGCGCTGCTTTGGACTCCATGGCTTGGTACTTACCTGAAAATTCATGGTTCAGTACTTATTCATAAAAACATATAATGAATGGATATGGTAAAATTATAAAAAAATTCCCAAACGTGAGCGTAAACTAAATATATTATAGCGTTTCCCGATTGGTTAAAGTACTTTT
>CAYFOB010000639.1:0-2648 GCA_964344525.1 uncultured Thiomargarita sp. | reverse complement strand
TTATACTTCTATTCTCATTTAAATGCAACGTGTTTTTAAATAGCCGAAAGTCATGAAATAGTAAAATCCTCTGGATATTGCTGTAAAATGACTTGTTCTATTTGTCTCATCAGCCAGGTTTTGCCCGTTTGACGTGGTGCCCAAATTGTAAAATAATGACCACTTTCTTCCTCCGGGCTACCAATGAGCTGTTGAACCCCAGCCGCAATCAGTGCTTTACGTTGGATGCAAAAATGCGCTTTACAATTGACAGGGCCATAAGAACAAAAATGTCTCATCATTGATTCCTTTTAAAATTTTGTTGGGGGTATGCATTCTCTCATGAAATACCTGAAAATTCATGGTTCAGTACTAATAAAAAAGCGTGGTGAGTGTTAGTCAAGCAACTCACAACTTAGCCGTATAAACCCCTTCTGTTTTAAGTGTAGCTCTATTCCATTGCCCACAAAGCTTCTAGCACGGATTGCGGTTTGCCTGATAAACAATCTTGTATTCGCTGAAAATACTGAGGATAACATAATTGTTGAGCAACTTTTATCAATTCTAACCAGCCTCGTTGTCTTTTGATTAGTTTCCATTTTTCGGGGTAAAAATTGGCGATAATCATTTCACAAGTCAAAATCAGTTCCATTGGAGGGTTCGCCCAACGAGGGATGCTGATTTTTAATTCTCTTTTTCGATCACTTTGAGGTTGGTGTCCACCGCTTTGTAGGTGAAAAAGTGGTCCCGCTTGATAAATACCTTCTTTTTTGACATTAGCTAAATCAATATGCCAGCGTGAAAGTAACTCTCCATTTGAAAGATTTATGACTTCAATTGTGTTATTGAGCTTGATAAATGGAGAATTTTCTTTTGAGGGTTTAACCGCGACATCAATATAGACACGAGGCGCGAGCTGTTCTATTTTTTTTGTTGAGGTTACGACAAAATTAATAGGAAACATCGCGCTAATGCTGTACTCCCATGATTTAGCTTGTCCTAATTTTCTGAGCTTTGCATTGGCACCATCAAGATAGCCCTTACTTTCAGGTTGAATCAGCCCTTCTTGACATAACAGGTAGCTCAAGTGAGTCAAATTTGAACTCATTTCCTTTGCAGTGGGTATTTTATTCAAGTTCCGCTCCTTATTTCACCGTTGCGAATTTTCTCAACAATGAGTTCTGCACCATCATCAATTTCCAAACCATGTTTTTCAAATTCGCCAGTTTCAACACATTTCCAACAAATCGGCTTCCTTTGTACAAAACTATAGGGGACAGGATCATAAGCCAGCACATAGCAGTCCCGTTCGGTTGGTTGATGACAAGATGCGCAGGCAAAGGTAATTAAAGTATCTGGATTATTTTGCCAACGTGATTTCGCGGGCAATAATTTCAATCCCAATTTTTTATTCAAACACGATACCCGTTCTTTGGCTGTCATATTGCCCAAAGATTTGCCACATAAATTTTCTCCCCAATCCTGCAAGCGGTGTCCCCACCACCGTGTCCAACCTTCACTAAAAATACCAGTGTACAGAACATTGTCCTGTTTCAAAATATCAAGTATGCTATCAACTTCTTTTCCTGCTATTCCGAGTTGTGCCAACAGATTATCTTTATCCAACAACAGTCCTTGTCTGTTTATCACATAGCGCAAAATATCGTGAGCAACTTGATGTGGCGCTTTGAGCTTGTCGAGCTCACGTATGGCTTGATATGCCACTTCAAGTTTTTCTGGGCTGTTCACAGCTAACAATTTTGCCCACCGTTCTGGCTCATTCCAATATTGAATCAGTTTTTTATAGCCCTTGACCAGTGATAAAATTTTGAGGTGATGTGTGCCCAGAGTTTCTTTGCTAAAATGCCAATCAAATAAATCGTGGGCGGTGACATTATCAAAGAAAGTGTTGAGTTGATTTGGCTGAGATACCAGAATAATTGGAAAATCTTTGGCAGCAGAATCCATCACAAAGTCGCGTAGTAGTTGTGCTAACGCGCCAGCTTTGTAACCATAGCTTTGGTGGTAATCCAAATGATAATCCAATGCCACCAAATCTGGTTGAGACGCGAGTATTTCTTGAGCGAGTGTCATCAATTCTCTCGGTTTCTGAAAATGCATTTGAAGTCCATTTGTTGACATGAGTCCGGCAAACCGTTTGTCGCTGTCTTGATTATCTATAAAAATACCTTGGTACATTGTTATACTCCAGACGTTCAAGTTTTCGGATTTTGAATTCAAAATAAATAACTGATGTTACGCAGTCTATTTCCTAAACCACTCATTGAGGAAAGCGAGCTTCTTGAGCCGTTTCTTTCCATTCCAAGCCATTATTACAGGCGAGCGCACGTACCTGTGGAATATAACCATCCCGAATAAGGCTGCGGGCTTCCTCAACTTTGACACGTAAATGAGGGTTAATATGTTGCAGTTCAGTGGCAGGATCGAACAAATGGTTAATCGCATTAATCAAGCCTGTCACTCCGGTTTCTGGGAAATTGGAGTTGCCTTCCAGATTGTTTTTATATTTTCCTTGGAACAAACTGACTGTGAATTCTCCGTCGTATTCTTCGGAAATGTGCATAGCGTCCACGCCAAAATCCCCACTACCTTCTGTTAAGAGGCTGTTTTGGAAAAAATGAAAAGTCTTTTTCAGAAAACGAGAAAGA
>CAYFOB010000638.1:0-2654 GCA_964344525.1 uncultured Thiomargarita sp. | reverse complement strand
AATGATGTAGTTTTATGCAAGTGGCGTAGCCTAACGTTAAGCGTAACCTGCCGCGTACTGGCTGGCGGGAGCGCAGCGACCGCTAGCCAGTACGCGGTCAGGTTGACGCATTTGTTAGCCTAATTTTTGGCAGCCCATTCTCTCAGAGCTGGAATTGCTGTATAAAATATCTCGATAAAGGCAACGTCATGCTTTTCGAGTAGTTGAGATACCTCTTCCAGATCGAGAGCTTGCGTTACGCCCCGAACATCAAATTTAATGTATTTCGTTGGATTTTTATTTGTCATTCTTTCAATTTCATCAAGCGTTCGAAAGTGATATGGATTCCCTTCTGATTCTCCATCTCTTGGCGGTCGTTGAACAGAATCTACGTATATTATAGATTTACCGAAATTGATTTCTTTACTCACTGCATCAACCAAAGGGCCTTTTCCTACACATGAGGGGCCGCATAGAACTAACAATATTTTTTGATTATGAAACTTCTCAACTATCCCTTTCAACTGTCTTATCACTAACTCCACACCCCAAATCCGATTCCTCCAGGCTTCTTTATTATCTTCTCCGTATGGATTTACAATAATATATTCGGATTTCAAGGCTCCTTGGAACTCATCATACGCTTTGCTTGCTCTATCGATAATTTTTGGTTCTTTGTCTTTTCCTCTTAACCTAAGCCTTTCTTCAGCATCCAATTTGATCAATTCTTGTTCGGATTTCCCCAGGTTTAATGAGAGGTATTCCGCATGCTCCTTAGAGAATGGGACCATCCCAACGGTGACAATGCGGAAATTCATGAGATTGCTCCTGTGTGCTATTTGTGATTAAGGACTTCGCGCGGATTCAAAGGCTAACGACCAAGCTCACCCGACGGTCGGGTGCAGCGCCGTGTTATGTGCTTGCCATGCTTGTTAGCAAGGGCCAAGCAAAAAAAGAGATACGCCTATCAACAAAAGCCAAATGAATATTATGATTGCCCCAGCTCGCCAGTTTTTCGGCAGCTCGATAACTGCTCGCTGGGCCGATAATTGGCATTCTTTCCATACCTCTTCGGGGATCATTCGAATGGCCAACCAAATCCCTATTGGCAAAAGGAGAAAATCGTCTAGGTATCCAATAACGGGGATGAAGTCTGGAATTAAATCTATTGGACTCAACGCGTAAGCGACCACCATAACAATAATTGCTTTCGCCAACCAAGGGACTCGCGGGTCTATCGAAGCCAGATAGAGAGCATATGTATTCACTTTTAGTGACCTTGCCCATTTCTTCCAAGCCCCATTCATGCTCTCAATTCGCAATCATTTCAGCACATAACGCCTTGGGTCAGCCGACGAGGGTCGCGCTAGCGACCCGAAGGTCGCCTGCACCCAAATGTTATGTTTTATTCGCGTCTAAATAAACAATCTTTCCGTCCTTCCATATGGGTATTTTCAACCCATTTTCTGCTGCCTTTTTACGAGCGATTTTCGACGCTCGGTGCATAGCTTCAATTGCAAATTTTGAGTAAGATATTTTTTCTTTCACAGGGACTCTTCCAAAACTACTGGAACCTCTCCAGAATTATCGAATACAACCCAAGCATCAACTACGTATTTATAATGATCCTCAAAATTCCCCCATCCTTTACGATATCGACGCTTGATAACTTCCTCCGGGACATTATGCCCACCTTCAGATACCCTTAATTTTACTCGGTGAACTGCCATTTCTTCGTTTGGTAATTTCAGGAAATACAATATAACTTCGTATCCTACCTTTCTCCACATCTCAATACGACGAATATAGTTCAAGCCACTCAAAGTAGACTCAAATGAAAACGATTCTCTTTTTTCTACTAATCCATCAATTTTACTGAGCAATAATTTACCTGCTTCAAAAGCAACGGATTCAGGCTTAAAGGGTGATAGACCTTCCGCAATTAAATCAGCATTTACGTAATTTAGGCATGATGCTTCTTGCGGTAAAAAGGTATTAGCAAAAGTTGTTTTACCCGCACCATTTGGTCCGGCAATAATGTAGCACTTCATTCTATGTTTGTTAGCCAGTTTTCGAAGCGAATTAACTTAATCATACTATTATACTTGCACAATCTCTAACCACCCATCATCAATCCAAATCTTTTTCAGGTCTGGAAAAGTTTCCATTAAGAAGCATGAAAGATCCTTAGGTGTATTCATTTTTTATGCATAACGCCTCACATCACCGGCAGCAAAAAGCAGAGCGACGAGGAGCGGCGCTTTTTGCTGTCCGAGTGCATGTGATTGTTAGGCGATTTTCTGCTTCTATTTATGTGCAAGGATAACCTCACTTGGAAATAGCATTTGCTGATAATATTCTCTTACTTCAATATTAAATCCATGTTGTCGCAGCCTATTTACTAGCTTGACCCCTCTACAGCCGCCCATTGTTTTTGGCGAAATATTGTAAACAAAGTCGTAAAACTTACTTCCGAAGCGTTCGCCCTCGGTCATGTTGACCAAGATAAGCTTTCCCTCCTTTTTCAAAACACGCTTGAATTCAACAAGTATTTTATCCATATCTTCAAACGGAATAAGGTCAAACATATAGTTGTTGACCAGTGTGTCGATTGATTCATCTTTAAGAGGCTGTTTTGGAAAAAATGAAAAGTCTTTTTCAGAAAACGAGAAAGA
>CAYFOB010000637.1:0-2657 GCA_964344525.1 uncultured Thiomargarita sp. | reverse complement strand
AACGAGGAACCCTCACCAAACCTTTGATCTTGATTTTGGATGAATTTGATGCCCTTGATCCTGCCGTAATCGCCAGGCTAGTTGCCGTTTTTCGTCATATCTACACGACTCGCCAAAGCCAAATAGATAAGCCAACTGCTGAAAAGGATTATCTGTTACATGGCATGGCTTTAATCGGAATACGCACCGTATTAGGCATAGAAAATGTCAAAGGATCACCCTTCAATGTTCAACGTAGTGTGCATATTCCCAATTTGACTCACAAAGAAGTCGTTGAACTATTTGATTGGTATAAACGAGAAAGTGGGCAATCAATTGAACCCCAAGTTGTTGAACGCTTATGGCACGAATTTCAAGGGCAACCTGGGCTGACTTGCTGGTTTGGAGAAGTCTTGACGGAAATTTATAATATTGCTGCCTCACAACCGATTACGATGGCGCATTTTGAAAGTGTTTATGCTGATGCCCTAGATTTGTTGCCCAACAATAATATTCTTAACCTCATTGCTAAGGCGTCACTTGAGGCTTACAAACCGTTTGTTTTGGAACTGTTCCAAACTAAAAAGAAGATCAAATTTACCTACCGTGATCCTCAGATCAATTTTCTCTATCTGAATGGAGTCGTTTCTTATGCCCGAGCCAATTTGGGTGAAAATTATGTGAAATTTTCTTGTCCGTATGTACAAAAGCAATTGTTCGACTATTTTGCCAGGGAAATTTATTCTGATTTGGATGGGTTATATGATCCGTTTGAGGATTTGTCAGATACGATTACTGATAAGAATTTAAACATTCCTCGTTTGTTGCTTAGATATGAGCAATATTTGCAAGCCAATCGAGAGATGGTTTTGAAAGATGCGCCCCGTCGTAAAAAGGATTTGCGTGTCTATGAGGCGGTTTTTCATTTTCATTTTTATCTCTACTTGGTTAGTTTTTTTCGTGATTATGGTGTTCAAGTTTTTCCAGAATTTCCGATGGGTAACGGTGCGATTGATTTATTGATACGTTATGCAGGGCAATTGTTTGGGTTGGAGCTGAAAAGTTTTGCTAATCAACCAAGTTATCGTAAAGCCCTTATTCAAGCGGCAGATTATGGGAAAAAGTTGGGAGTTTCTGAGATTTGGTTGGTTTTGTTTGTTGAATTTGTTGATGAGAAGAATCGCCAACGGTTTGAGCAGGATTATAATGATGTTAAAACCGGTGTTGTTGTGCATCCTCAGTTTGTGCAGACGGATGTTGTCTGAGAATAAATTCTAAACATCCTCCTTCACTCGAAGCAGAGCTTCGGGGAATGCATTCCCAAACAGAGTTTGGGAACGAGAATTTCCCATTATTCTCGTTCCCAAGCTCCCGCTTTATTCTCGTTATTCTCGTTATTCTCGTTCCCAAGCTCCCGCTTGGGAATGCATTCCCCGAAGCTCTGCTTCGAGTGAAGGAGGATGCGTAACATCCCTTCTTAAATATAATCCTTGTAGTTATTCACCATTCATTTTATATCCTCTCCCTTTTTGCTCAATCGTCTAGGCAACATCAACGCGCAAAAGGCAACCAAAAATAATTCTTTATATTTCAACAAGTTGTTATTAATATCCCAATTTGGATGTCGCAATTTTGCCGTTAAAACATCTTTAACAATATCAGTTTTTTTCTGTACGTGTCACAAATCTAAGTACTGAACCATGAATTTTCAGGTATTTTGGAGTCCAAAGCAGCGCTTTGGAAACCCATGCCCAAAGCGCTGCTTTGGACTCCAAAATGTGTGAAAACTTGTGAACGGGTACTTATGTATACTTCAAACTTCTGCGTTTTCGGATTTTATGGTAAGAGTCCAAACTTTAGTTTGGCAGTCGCCTCGCCCAAACTAAAGTTTGGACTCCTACACCGCTTGACCCATTTAATAATTCAGAAAACGCAGAAGTTCAAAGTATATAAAAAACCATTTTTTTAGCGAAGGTATTGAGAAAATGATAAAAATTTATTATCGGCTAATAGGAATCTTTGTGATTCTTTTGTTTTTAGGTGGATGTCTTGCCTACTATCTTCCCATAAAGGTCAATGGAAAAACGACAAGCTTGGGGCATTTTTTAGGTAAAGTCGGTTGTAAGGGCAATTGTAGAAATGGAAAAGGAATTGGTCGTAAAGCATCGGGTGAAAAATATGAAGGAGAGTGGAAGAACTCTTTGCCACATGGTGAAGGCATTTTGACTCAACCTGATGGTACAGTAACCAAAGGTTCCTTTGAAAAAGGTGAGATACATGGCAAGGCAATTCAAACTAAACCTGATGGGTCAGTTTTTGAAGGCCAGTTTTCTCGTGGTAAAAAAACACTTATTGGAACAACGACTGATTCTAATGGTAAAGTGACTACTTCGGTTTGGGATGAAGGAAAAATTTTAGGAAGAGCAGTACTCCCAAATGAATTAAAACAACTTTTTTCTGGTAAAACCATAAAGTTGTCATCAGTAACGGTGTACCATGATAACTCTGATGGTGTTTTTGCTTTAGGACAAGATGGCATCTCTTACACGAAATGGTATATTCGTCAAGGTGCATCCGCTGAGTCGTTTTGTTATAAAGATCGTGTACCTGAGCTTTCTTCATGTCTCTTTTTGTTTGAAAAAAATCAAAAAATCTTTGAGAGGCTGTTTTGGAAAAAA
>CAYFOB010000636.1:0-2660 GCA_964344525.1 uncultured Thiomargarita sp. | reverse complement strand
ATAATCCTTGTAGTTTTTCATGGGTTAAAGTAATAGACTGCGTAACATCAGATAGTAAGATATTTTCAAAATTTATTTTTGACTGCTTTCAATTTAAAGTGCGTTCAACGCTGACCCATAAATCCTTGAAAACGCTGATTTAGCAACAACGCTGTTTCTTGCATCAGCTTTTCAGCAATCTCATCAACATGCCGATTTCGCCAATTTTCCAACGATGTTCCCTTAACCCATTGGTTAAATGCACCCATCGCAGGACCACAATGAATCTGATAATCAACTTTTTGTTCAGAACTACCCCGCATCGCTAAGCGCATGCTATGCACAAAATACCATTTGAAAATCAAAGCCATTTTGTGTTTGGGATTGCGTTCTGCCTTTTCTATTTCTTCTGGCGAATAGTAAGCCTTGGTTTCCGCATAGACTTCTTCAAAGCTACGTCGGAAATATTTTTCCTGGATTTGCTTTTTTGTTTTTTCATCAATTTCATCCAGGGAATTATAATGGCGGTAAAGGTCATACAATTTATTGGCACGGGCAGGAAAAAATACGCCTTTTCGTACCACTTGGACTTTTGCCCCTAATTCAAACATATCACCGGCTGGCGCATAATCGGTATCTTGGACATTCAGTTGCTGTAAAATGTCCTTCATTGCATCGCTGCTGCCCGCCTCAACAGTACATTGATTGATAGAACCAGTCAGGATGAAATCCGCGCCTAAAACAAAAGCCGTGGCAGCCGCTTCTGGTGTGCCAATGCCTCCTGCTGCTCCCACTCTCACTTTTTTGGCATATTGATATTTCTCCATCAATTCATCTCGTTGCCTGATAATTGTGGGTAATAACACAGAAATTATCCCCATATCTGTATGTCCGCCAGAATCCGCTTCTACACAAATATCATCTGCCATTGGCATCTGTTTGGCGAGTTCCGCTTCCTCTTGAGAAATTTGGTTGGCTTCCAATAATTTCTTGACGATGCGTTCAGGCGCGGGGCTTAAAAAGGTTTGTGAAATTTCGGGTCTTGATATTTTTGCCATTAGCTGATGGGTGCTAAAAACTTTTCCGGCTGCCTCTCGTCTTAACCCTTTCAAACGATACCTCACCAGTGCAGGCGTCATTTGCATGAAAGCAGCGGCTTCAATGTTTTTGATACCCAATTTCAAAAATAAATCCACTGTCTTCTCTTCCATTTCTGGCACATTGGGATTGTGCAAAAAATTCATACCATAAGATTGTCCTTCTTTGAGCGCCTGTTGGATGAATTGAATTGCTTCCTCAATTTGAGGCAATTTTAAGCCGCCCGTGCCAAAATAGCCCATCAAGCCTGCTTTGCCCATTCTAACAACCAGCTCTTTTGAGGCAATGCCCTTTACCATCGCGCCACTCACATAAGCATATTTGAGGCGATAAGCTTGTTTAAATTCTTCACTGCCTAGAGATTCGGGGCTGATTGAGTTGGAAACTTTTTGAGAGGGTTTCTCTTCAACAACCACCAACGGCTTAGCTTCTTTCTGAATTTTAGCAATGAGCTTCGTCAGCACCTGGCCTGGACCCACTTCTTCAAATACCATATCTCCGGCTTGTCCCATCAAATAGCGGACACTGTCCACCCAATTCACAGAATGCGTCATTTGTTCAGCTAAATTGGCTCTGATCTCTGTTTGTTTATAGGGTCTTGCATGTACATTGGAGATGAGGGGACGTTTCAATGCTGAAAATTCAAATCCCTTTAAAAATTGTTCAAATTCGTTCTGCGCGGGACGCATATAGCGTGAATGAAAGGCTGCGCTGACATTCAAAACAACACATCTTACCGCCATCGCCGAAAAAATGTCTGCAACACGGTCAATATCGTCCTTTAAACCTGTAATGACAATTTGTGAGGGCGCATTGTAATTGGCGATATCAATACCTGTTAAGCCATTTTCCATTAAAATGGACTTGATTTGATCGGCGGTTAAGTTCAATACAGCAGCCATGGCACCACCAGAGGCTTTGCTCATTAATTCACCGCGCTTTTTGACCAATTTTAAACCGGTGGCAAAATCAACCGCACCGGCTGCCAACAGGGCGTTATATTCGCCTAAACTATGCCCCGCGACAAAATCAGGTTGCTTGCCCTCTTGCTTTTTGAAATAGGATAAGGCATTGACTACATATAAAGCTGGTTGCGTGTATTGCGTTTGGTTCAGTTGCCTTTGAGGATCTTCTAAACAAAGTGCTTTAATGGAATACCCTAAAATAGCGTCTGCTTGTGCTGTCAGCTCAGAAAATTCGTCAAACAGGCTAGCCCCCATGCCTTTTTCTTGAGAGCCTTGTCCAGGAAAAAGCCAAGTTATCATCCGCTTATTTCTCCTTGAATTGCTTGAAAATTTTAGGTATCTGATTTATAATAGCCGCTGCGCGGGGCTAAAACCCTTGCCACCATCCTCCTCAAAAAAGTGTCGCACAGTGTACAGTTTATTAAGTGATGTT
Source organism: uncultured Thiomargarita sp. (assembly GCA_964344525.1). Taxonomy (GTDB): domain Bacteria; phylum Pseudomonadota; class Gammaproteobacteria; order Beggiatoales; family Beggiatoaceae; genus CAYFOB01. The sequence continues at coordinate 185 of CAYFOB010000636.1, read as the reverse complement.
ACGCACTCAATTTTCTGGCTCATCATTATTGTATTTTTTCCATGGAGATGAGTATTATTATATTATAATGGAACTCAACGCCGTAATTAAGTTAAGAGCAAAGCGGCGCTTTGCAACGTTTTTGCTCTTAACTTAAGAGGCTGTTTTGGAAAAAAATGAGAGAAGACTCTTTACCTTTTCAGAAA
>CAYFOB010000635.1:0-2660 GCA_964344525.1 uncultured Thiomargarita sp. | reverse complement strand
GCCCAAACACTTTTTCATCCAAAGCACGAACAATGGGAAATTGATCAAGAATATAACTCGCCTCATCCTTATCAACTTGATAGAGATAAAAAAACAGTGCATCAAGGCGTGCCAAGCGATGGCGACGATCCTCCTCATCCCAGACAAAAGGTTCACCTTCATAGCCCATATCAAGGGCATATGGGCGCAGATCGATGGCAGTGTAGGTGAGATGAAGCACTTGTTCGCGTATAAAATCCGCGATTTTTTGCCCGCTTATTTCATTTTCAAAGGTTTTGGGTGGGATAAAAGGTAGTTGTTCCAAAATATACCAATTGAGGTTGGTACTATGCACCTTTTGGCGAACAATAAAATCCATGACAAAGGTATTCAAATTAGCCAAAAGTAATGGTGCTTCACTCGCATAGTCTGAATTTTGCGACCCAAGTAATAATGGGAGTTTATTTCCTGCAACCGCTCTTGGAATAATAGAAGCAATCAATGTCCTGGCATCTGTGACTCGTGCAATATCTCTAAATCCGATAGCCCAAGTGACATTTTTTGGTAATCTTTTGTCATTCGCATTGACCCAATAAAGTGGTTTGGGCAAAAATTTGACGTTTTTCTTGTCAGTGATGTTGGTAGAAACACTTAACGCGGGATTATGGATGTTTTCCTCATTCACAGCCACACTGGCTGCACGATGATCAAATTGGTGGATCATGCGCCCTACGTACAAAGGCACACATTCTTCACTACCCCGCCGCCAAACATTCAGGCCAACCGGATAAAACCCCTCTTTATCCAATTCATCTTCTCGCTTGAATAAATGAGAATCATTGGTCATATCAAACATTCTGACATAACGCACTGGCCAAACGGATTTTGGTGGAGAGGTACGCCTATCTACTAACACAGGGCACTTTTTGTAAATGCGAGTGGTTATTTCAGCATCCTGTTTGTGACGAAAAATAGGTGCCGTTCCTGTATTGGGATTAACCGCTGCAAAATCCTCTGTTTTCAACGTTAACACCCGTTCTGGCTTATTCAGTTCTTCTACTGCATGTAGGAAAAACGCATATTGACTCTCAATAAATTGTCGTGTTTGCCCACCGAAAATTAAAGTGCAAAACTTAAAGCGACTGTCAACATCAGGAAAAAATACTTTCTTATTTTCAAAATCAAACAAGCACTTTAAACGCCCAGTGATTGACTTAAAAAAGGCAGAGGTGCCTAAATCTGAGGCAATCCCAGAGGGAGTCACCAATCCCATAACACCGTTTGTTGCCACCAAACGTTGTGCCCGTTCCACAAATAGGGCATAAAGATTGACATCTCCACCGGATAACAGTGGATATTCTCCAAAAGTGCGTGCCACTTTTGCAGCAGTTTCGGCACACATTTTGGCTTGTGTATAACCCTCCCAAAGCGCATCACCCTTTTTTTGTAATTCTGCAATCAATTTTTTTCTGTCCGCAGCGCGGGGTGTTGCAGCAATTTCTGGTTTATGCACGGCAAACCATTCAATTTGTTGAAGTTTGACGCGCTCCCAGGGGGGATTACTGATGAGCAAGTCAAATCCACCGACTGATTTTTGCCACACGGTGGGAAAAGCGATTTCCCAATGTAAAAATCGTTCTCGTTTGGCGATGGCATTTGTTTGTGCCAGTAAATCGTTAATCGCTTTAACCTCTTTTTTGTCCTTGGGCTTATTTGATGCCACTTGTCCCTTTGAAACCACTGTCATCACATCCCCAAATCGCCCACTCAACAGCGGTGCTAAACCGGGATGAGGAAAAGCTTTACCATTATTATTAAATTTTTGGGGTGAGAGCCAACGTAAGGCTTGCCAAAAATCCAACAATTTTTGTAAAGGTTTAAGCGTTTTATCAACAGATTCAAATAAATACTTCGATTGCGTCACTTCTGCAATATCTGCATCTGTTAATTCAGAAATTTCATTCATCATGGAAGTTGCGGCAGACATCCCAGCTAAGACATTTTGCATAAACAAGGCACCCATTTGATGCAATTCCTTGCTGACAACATCTACCCATTCGCCAAATAATGAGTCACCACAACGTAAATGATGATCCAAAAAAGATAAAGGCGCACCAACCGTGAAAGTATGCAACCATAAGGCGACTTTAGCTAATTCAACCGCCATTGGATTTTTATCAACGCCGTAAATCACTCGCTTTAAAATCATGCGCCGTACAATGTGGCGATCATCTAATTGATGGCGATCAATTGTCCACTTTTTGCTTGCAGCTTGAGTTAAAATCTGTTGACGAATATTTTCAATGCGCCCATTCAGTGGAGATTGATAACCAACCACTACCCCCTCAGCATTAGCCATCTGTTCCAAAATTTGATCCACCAAATAGTCGACTAAAGACACTAAAAAATGCCCACTGCCCATTGCTGGATCACAAATTTTCAATTCTAACAGCTTTGATGCTGGATCAAATTCTTGCAAAGGTTTAGATCGAAAAGCCGCTACCCGTTCTGAAATCAACGGTTCAAGCGCTTTGCTAATCACTAATTTCACCAGCGCGTCATGAGTATAGTAACTCCCACTGCCTTTTCGGGCATAAATATTGGGTTGAATCGTGATTTTGTTGTTTTCATTAGAGGCTGTTTTGGAAAAAATGAAAAGTCTTTTTCAGAAAACGAGAAAG
>CAYFOB010000634.1:0-2661 GCA_964344525.1 uncultured Thiomargarita sp. | reverse complement strand
GCGCGAAAAAATCTAACCCAACCTACAGTATAATAGTTTGTTTTTAAAGTTTATTCTCGTTCCCAAGCGGGAGCTTGGGAATGCATGCCCTTTGCACCGCAAAAGTGACCTTCCAATTTAGTAGCGCTTTGCGTGGTGCTTGGAAGATTAATTAGAAGAAAGCACCTTGCGATCATTCAAAGGTTGTAATGGGCGAGCATTTTCACTATACACCGCTTGATATTGTGCCAATTGCTTGGATGAAATGGACACGGTTTGCTTGAGTACCACCCATTTGACACCTTCGCTGCAAGGAGGCGTGGTTAAAGAGCCAGCAAAGGTATAATAATCTTTTTGACCCAGAGGTAACAATTGATTGATATCTATTTGCACCTCATGTTGTTGCGCTTTTCCCTGCGTTTTGGGCATGACGTTCCACAAGGTTTCAATAAAAGAGTTAGTCGTTTCGCCTTTTTCTAACAGAACAGCAACCACTGCTAACTCACCTTGGATATTTTGGTGTACCAAGTGTATGACCATATCCGTTCGTTTGCCATTAATCGCTTCCTCGCTGGGCGTGTGGAAATGGAATTGCACCAATTGATAGGCATTTTCGCCTATTTTCAAAGTACCCGCTTTATCAGCAGTTACCTGGATGGTATGCCCGTTGTTCTCAATGATCAACGGAATCGGCTGATAATTAAAGACCAATTCTGGCAAATCCGCTTTAATACTTTCGGTAATATCAATTGGCGATTGCTGTTGACCACTTCCGCACAAAGCATATTCCTCAGACAAACAATCCCAATAAGCGGGTCCCGTTTTGCCTTCATAACCCCAATTTGCCGGCACAATTGGCAGGTAGAACATCTGTTCGATTAGTTTTTTAAAAATCATTGTTGTTTTCGCTCGGTTTAAATATTCCGCAAGGGAATAAGTTGTTTTGGTTTTATCCATCCGTTATAAAATCAGTATTAATTATGCTTTTTTTTTTTTAATTGTCAAGTATGCATCAAAGGCTTGTCAATTTCTCTGATTGTGCCGTCTCAGAATAACTGTTGACAATTCAATCACGACACAATACTATACGCATTGTTTTGGAACCTATAGTCTATAAATATTTTTGCTTAAAAACTGTTTAAAACATAATGGTGCACTATAACTGTACTGTCGTTTATTGAAGAAAAAACATGACTGTTGCAACAGAAAATATAATACAACCAATTGATTTTAAAAATTATTCTATCTTAATCATTGATGACAATCATTACAATTTGAAAATGTCAGCTGATTGTTTGAAAATGTACGGTTTTAAGATTGAAATGGCTATAAATGGTGAAATTGGCTTGCAAAAGGTACGAAAGTTTCAACCCGATATTATTTTACTGGACGTGATGATGCCTGGAATAGATGGTTTTGAAACCTGTCGGTGTTTGAAAACAGATGAAAGCACCAAAGATATTCCTGTCATTTTTATGACAGGGCAAACCAACATCCAAGATAAGCTCAAAGGATTTGAGATGGGTGCTGTGGATTATGTCACCAAGCCCGTGCAGTATGAGGAACTCTTAGCGCGTGTGAGTACACATCTGAAAATTCGCTATTTGACTCATCATTTACAAGAAAAAAACCACGCCATTTTCCAAACGCTCACAACGCTTCAAGAAACGCAAAAACAATTGCTTGAAGCGAACAATAAAGCCCTGGCGGCGAATAAAGCCAAAAGCACTTTTTTGGCGAATATGAGTCATGAACTCCGCACACCGCTTCATGCGATTATTGGTTTTTCTCAATTGATGAGCAAGAGCCAAGAATTATCCCACGAACATCAAGAAAATCTGGGCATTATTCGTCACAGTGGAGAACATTTACTAAATCTCGTTAATGATGTGTTAGACATGTCCAAGATTGAGGCGGGGCGCATGACGTTCAGTGAGAAAAACTTTGATTTGTATCGTTTGCTTGATGATGTTATCGATATGTTTCTGCTCAAGGCAGATGATAAACATTTGCAGTTGCTATTTGAGCGCCGCCCCGATGTCCCCCATTATGTGCGAACAGATGAACTCAAGTTGCGCCAAGTATTTATCAATTTGCTCAATAATGCGATTAAATTTACTCAAGAAGGGGGAATTTCAGTGCGTGTCGCAAGAAAAAGCGATGGGTTGGAAAACAAGGCGGTGCTACGTTTTGAAGTTGAAGATTCTGGTCCAGGTATCAACCCCAATGAGTTAAGCAACCTTTTTAGGCCCTTTGTGCAAACCCAAACGGGTCAAGAAATACAGGAAGGTAGCGGATTAGGACTCGCTATTAGTCAACAATTTGTTAAACTGATGGGGGGAGAGCTGACAGTAAGTAGTGAACTAGGGCATGGATCACTTTTCAAATGGTTTATCCAAGCCACTGTGGTCTCAGAACAGGATATTGAAATCAAACAGGCTATCCGTCATGTTGTTGCTCTGGAACCCAGCCAAATTCGTTATCGCATTCTGATTGTTGATGACAAATCGAATAATCGCTTGTTACTTTTCAAGTTATTGAATCCACTGGGTTTTGAGCTCAAAGAAGCCCGTAATGGTCAGGAGGCTTTGGAAATATGGGAGGAGTGGCAACCACACTTAATTTGGATCTCGATGTTCAAGTTAGTTAATTAGAATATTATGATATTTTAATAAAAATATT
>CAYFOB010000633.1:0-2662 GCA_964344525.1 uncultured Thiomargarita sp. | reverse complement strand
ATATAACTTTTTGTTAGTTTTTGTTAGCTAATAAGGTACTATGTGACAACCGTCATAAACAAACAACGCGCCACCCAATCCGGCACCACCACCGCCCCTATTACTATTTCCCCCCTTGGCAAGACCTTTTGTGATATTAATGTTTTTAATAGTGACATTACCGGATTTTATAAAAAATGGGCGAAATTTGTCGTCACCAGAAATAGTACGTCTTGTATCATCACTTTGTAAGGTGACATCGCTATTAATCAGATTTTTCATCACGCCCTTAACCGTGACATCGGTTTTTAAGGTGATGGTGTCTGCACCGCTAGTAGCGTTGGCACTCCGTATAGCCCAGCTGAGAGTGCCTTCTGTACATTCTTCACCTGGATTAGTGCAGTTGCCAGGTTCATCGCTCACTGTGACCTCAAAATTTTGAGCAAACACCGGCGCACTCACCGCTAACGCTGCAGAAACAGCTGACGCTAGGATGTTGTTTTTTTGCCAGTGTGCCTCCTCTGATTGGATTGGTTTTGACATGTAATATTACTCCTTTTAAAAATAATCTGAACTGTATATTTAATATAGCATAAATAATTTTCAATGTTCAAAAAAATGGTCAAGGAAATGGTATGATATCAGTACTTTAAACAGAAGAAGGATAAACAATGTCAAGCGCACAACCGTCCCCACTTCATCAGGGCAAAAACATTACGCTGCGCCGTACTGTTCCTAGAGATGCCGCATTTTTATTTGAAAAGGCTTATCAAAATAAGGATTTTATGCACCTGTTCCGAATCAACGATACCCCGCAGAGTGTGAATAAGGTGCGTCGTCGGTTGGAACGCCAGTGGCAGTCCACACCGGAAAAAAGCGGCTATCTGGAAATGCTGATTATTCACAAAAAACATGGAGCCATTGGTTTGGCTGTGTTGGCGAATTATTCTCCAGTCCATCGCCGTGCGGAATATCTCATTGGGCTGTTTGACAAGCAACATCGCCAAGCTTCGTATGGAATTGAAACCACTTTGTTGGTTATGGATTTAGCTTTCAATCATTACAATCTCCACAAATTGGATGCCTACACCTATGCTTACAATCAGGCGGGGCAAAAAAATTTATTGGGTGGGGGCTTTGTAGAAGAAGGATTGCGCAGGGAACATTTATATTCCAAGGCGGAAGGACGTTTTCTTGATATTCGCGCTTTTGGTCTGATTTTGAATGATTTTCGTAGCAATCAGCTACTCAGCCGCCTTTCCCGTCGTTTGGTGGGTTATGATATTACACTTGATGCAAATTCTGACCATAATCCTTGAGTTGTCCACTTATTTTTGCAGAAGCGCTTCTCTGCTGTATAGTGTTTCCCGATTGCATGAGGTACAACGATTTTATAATAATTCCAAACGCCATAAGGCCACGCAAAAACCGCAAATAACTACAAGGATTACTTTTAAAAAAGGATAAGTCAAAACCGATATCTAAAATGGGATTTATCCTTTTTTAAAAGTAATCCTTTATGGTCTTTTGAGAAAAAATTTGTCACAAAATGCAATCGGGAAACGCTATAACGCCTGATCAATATCAACTATAAATTCCAGTTGTTTTTCCGCTATTTTGAGTGCGAAAATTTGTTCTAATTCATTCAAAATAATAGCTGGATTAATAGGCTCAGGCTGAATTTCTAGTCGTCCTGCCTCAATCTTTGATAGATCAAGTATATCATTAATCAAAGTTAATAGACTTTTTCCGGCTGTTTGAATGGAATTCAAATAACTTTTATGCTTTTTATCTTCAAAGTTTATCGTATTCCTCTGGCTTTTGATCAGGCACTTTTGCTAGAGCCTGTTCAAATTTTTCCCGACTGCCACGTTCTGCTCGCGTTGTAAAGTAATTACTTGACATTAGCACCGCTATTTTTTCTGCCAATGCGGTAGCAATAAATTGGTCAATGGATATGCCATCTATTTTTGCTAATTCAATCGCTTGTTTATGTAGTGAATTAGGCAACTTTAAACTAATCATGCTCATTACAATAGCCCTTTTTCTTCGAGAAATTCTTTGGGAGTTAAGACTCTAATTCCAAATTGTTTAACACCTTTAAAATCCTTTTTATTGTAAGTAATAATAACATCACAATTTCCTACAATCGCTAATTCCAACACAAAATCATCTTTGCAGTCCTTCAGATAAGGGCGCCAAAGAAAAAAAATCTTATGGCAATTTGCGATGCTGCACAAAAAATCCATAATATTATCAATATCTTCCGGCTGTAAAGCGCCCTGTTGATTTTCTCTTTTGGCAACATCCTCATATTCTAGAACAAGGGGTACAGAAAGATTGATTTGAAAATGATTACTTCCAACAAGTGATAATAATTTAAACGATGCACCGTGCTTTGAACGTAGTGCTGCTATAAGAACATTGGTATCCATCACAACTTGATCAATTTCCATAAATGAGCTACATGCCTGTTTGATAATTACATTATGTTAGATGAAAAATTGAACTTTATCGAAGTCAGCAAGCCAGATTCTCATAAAACCTTGTGCTATCTGGCGAAGGACTTCCATTCCCTTTTCATGTATCAGTGCCTCAATGTCGAAAAAGGAGGGTCCCACTACACGGGAATTTTGGTCTGATTTTGAATGATTTTCGTAGCAATCAGCTACTCAGCCGCCTT
>CAYFOB010000632.1:0-2671 GCA_964344525.1 uncultured Thiomargarita sp. | reverse complement strand
TCTTTCTCGTTTTCTGAAAAAGACTTTTCATTTTTTCCAAAACAGCCTCTTAAGATTAAGCACAACTATAAACGTTCAGAAAAATCAGGCGTTTCGAAACCAAGTTCCGGTGTTTTTATGTACATAAACACATAGATATGTACCTAATTAATAATTTGTGCCCTTTGTCTGAACCTTGATTTCAAGGATTCTAAGGATTAGAATGATTAAAACTCAATAAGTTATCAAGAAATTAATCCTGTTAATCCTTTAAATCAAGGTTCAGACAATGGCATGAAAAGAGCATTTTTAAGGGGGGCACGTTTTTTGTTAACATGCATCTGATTTGGTGTGGTTGCGCCAAAAAAGGGGATAATATTGTGTTGCAGGGCTTGATTTATAAAATGGATTTGGTTTATGCTGATAAAAAGTGGCAAGCGTTATGGCGAGAGTGCCAGCTACGTCACCCGCCCGTCAACAATTTTAACGAAAAAAACTATAATTGATTTCGTGACTCACACGCACTTTGCTAATTTATGTGCAATCCTGAGTTAAGTGGAGGTTTTAAAATGGCTACTTCATCGTTTTACAAGAGTTTTGTCGTCCGAGACCAAAAAGCAGCCCAAAAATTTCGCAAGGCTCTTCTTGCTCAACATCCAATTAAAGTGGAAGAAAAAAATTTGAATAAGGAATTCAAAAGGGGGATTGATCTATTAAAAAGTTACTCGTTCAATTAAGAGATTTTGTTAATAACTTTCCCGAAGAGACATCGTCCAAACTTCTCAAAAAATTTACCTGCCATAAAAACAAGGAAGTGCAGGAATTTCTTCAAGAAAAAGCGATAAGGTTTGACTCAACCCATAATAGTAGAACGTACCTTATATTTGATGAAGAGCGATTATACTTGGGAATTATAGGCTATTTTACTCTTTCTTTTAAAGAAATTATTTTTGAAGATTGTAACATATCAAAGTCAAAGATAAAAAAGTTAGATGGTATTTCAAAAAATGCCGAAAGGATTCGTGCGTTTCTCATAGGGCAATTAGGTAAAAATAGCTCTATAGATAAAAATCCATTAAACCTCAAGGAAATTTTGTCTGAAGTATTCTCGGTATTACAGCAAGCTCAAATTCTTGTTGGAGGTAGAGTCAGTTTATTAGAATGTGAAGATAACCAAAAACTAATAAATCTTTAGCGGGAAAATGGTTTTGAAGTGTTACAAAAACAAGAATTGGTACAGATGTATTTAATTTTTGATGTTAAATAGATTCTGATAAACCAAGTTTCTGCCAGAAACTTGGTTTATTTTCATTCGGATTTATGACCAATTACTTCCCCGACGGCGAAATTCAAGCTGAATTTGTTGATAAGTGGCGTTATCACCACGACGTTTAGCTTTATTTCCCTCTCTTTCCAAGCAAAGCCCACATATTGCATATTGAAATCCGCGATCAATATTTCCTAAATACGTATCGCCACAAGTTTTACACCTGATTTCTCTTTCAGGACCATTCCGCCCCAAATCACCTAACTTACTAAAAAATCCCATTTCTTTTCACCTCATAAGTGCCATGTAACTGAAATAACAAGTCCCCATTTGGATTTTGATTGGACAGTCACTTTTATAACGTGGTTTCATTAACTTTATTCGGATTTACTGGTTTGATATGTAAAACCATTTTCCAAGGTTTGCCAAACCTTGGAGCCAACACACTATTTTTAACCACACTGACCAACCGTTGATTTATCGCGGGATCCGCAGTTTGGACATTGGGCACCGTTATTGCTACCTTTACAATGACAACAAAAAGTGCGTCCACAAGAGCTGCATTTATACACATGAAACCAGCCCCCCATAACTCCTTCATAAGGACGGTGGCTAGGGCAAGATGAAAAATCACTCATCGTAGTATCTCCTTTTATTTAGCCAACACTCTAACCTTATGACTGTGTATATAGTGGTATGCTGTACAACATCATTTTTTGCCAAACTAAAACAATGCTTGAGCATTTATAAATAGAGACGTAAATAATTAGTCAAATGTCAGGGCAATTTGAAATAGAGGGATTTCACAAAAAATAACTGTAATCAGATATAATTAATCAATGGATAAACAATTACTTTAATTTTGACACTATGGAAAAAATAACATCATCAATCACCGAACAAAAATACAACGTTGCCATTGTTGCTGTAGATGAAAAACAGACTTTACCAAGCAACGCGGAAAGTGTTCGTCAGGCGCTTTTGATATTACTCCAAAAAAACCCCCAAGTTTTTGAAGGAGAGAAAACCCCAGAAGAAATTTTGCAAGAACTGGGGCAAAATCATAATGTGCCAAAAATACAAGAATCAGAAGAACCGACAGGGCGCTGGGCAAAAGTAGCAGAACGTACTAAAGAAATTAAAATGAGTCGTGAAGCTGCGCAAATAATGGCCTTTGCGCGTAAAGAGTTTCGGGAAGGTTTTGCTTTTGAACATGATAGAGATGAGACATGAAAAACAAAAAATTCCTTTTTGACACCAACGCGCTTTGTGCTTTTACCCAAGAAACAGATGATGGTTATCAAGCTATTAATGCTCAAGTAGCCTCTTTAGAGTTATAATATTTTATAAATTTTTATTAAAATTGGGGGAAACTCATGAATTGTCCAAAATGTGGTTCAAATTATGTTGTCAAAAACGGTAGCA
>CAYFOB010000631.1:0-2675 GCA_964344525.1 uncultured Thiomargarita sp. | reverse complement strand
TTGTAGAGACAACCCACATAATATGGGTTTTGTTATCATTTTTCAAGCTTTTTTTTCAAACCTTATCTCAACAATCAATTTTGATGATTTTACTCATTTTTTATTGTTTGTAAAGACAACCCACATAATATAGGTTTTGTTATCATTTTTCAAGCTTTTTTTTCAAACCTTATCTCAACAATCAATTTTGACGGTTTTGCTCATTTTTATTGTTTTGAGATTCAAGCTACAAAAACACCCGAACTAATATATGCGTTGTTTTTTATTTATCAAGTGTTTTTAATTATATCGAAATATTATCATGCTATAATTTTATGTTATGGGGATGTTGCTCCGACAAACTCATAGGAAAACTTTAGAACCCACTTTACATGATCATTGGTACTTCTGAGTGGTGATAGTGTTTTGCAATATCTGTTTCGCTTAATCGTGTTAAAGCATCTTTCGGCAAAATTGATAGCAATTCCCAAGCTAAATCTAAGGTTTCTATGATGCTATGGTTAGTCATTTCTCCTTGACCAACAAAACGTTTTTCAAACGCCTTTGCAAATTCTAAATAATGGCGATCACGTTCAGAAAGCTCCTCTGCCCCAATAATAGATGCTAAATTACGGGCATCTAAGGCACGAGTGTAGGCTGCATAAATTTGATTAGCAACACGACCATGATCGTCTCGTGTATGATCTTTGCCAATGCCATCTTTCATTAAACGCGATAATGAAGGGGGAACATTAATAGGTGGATAAATATCTTGGGTATGTAATTCACGGCTCAGTACAATTTGACCTTCGGTGATATAGCCCGTTAAATCAGGAATCGGATGGGTAATATCATCGCTGGGCATGCTGACAACTGGCACCATTGTAATAGAACCATGGCGATTTTTTATGCGGCCTGCGCGTTCATAAATTTCTGCCAAATCGGAATATAAATAGCCAGGGTAACCTTTGCGGGCGGGTACATCCCCTTTTGCAGTAGCTACTTCACGTAGGGCTTCTGCGTAGTTGGTCATATCACTAATCACTACCAACACATGTAAATCTAAGTCATAAGCCAAATATTCTGCTGCTGTTAAAGCAGTCCGAGGCAAAATCAATCGTTCCATTGGTGGATCATCAGCGTGATTAATGAACATCACAACATTATTAAGTACGCCACTGGATTCAAATTGTTCTTCAAAAAATCGGGCATCCGCATAGGAGACTCCCATTGCAGCAAATACGATCGCAAATTGTGATTCTTGCCCTGGTAGCTTGGCTTGTCGAACAATTTGCGCGGCAAGGCGGTTATGTGGTAATCCTGATCCAGAAAAAATGGGTAATTTTTGTCCGCGTACTAGAGAATTTAAGCCATCTATGGCAGAAATACCAGTTTGAATAAATTCGCTGGGGTAGGCGCGTGCTGCGGGGTTAACCGATGAGCCGTTGACATTACGCTTTAAGCTAGAAATCATTGGGGGACGACCATCACGCGGTTGTCCAATGCCATTAAATACTCGTCCTAATAAATCGGGGGATAGTGGCAATTCAAACGGCTCTTCTAAAAAACGTACCCAGGTTTGATCTATATCAAGATCATTTGTTCCTTCAAAAACTTGCACAAGTACAAGCTCTTTTGTCGTTTGTATTACTTGTCCATTGCGTTTGCGCCCACTGTGATCACGCACCAATACCCGATCACCCAAAGCCACCTTGGGAACGCCACGCAAAAATAATAAGGCATCACGTATTGCTGAAGCCATGCGATATTCTTTGTCTTTCACTTTATCTCCTCAGTAAGTAATTGAGGACACTTTTCCAAATGGTAAGCAACATTTTAAAACCTGAATCCAAATTTTAATCCGTATTGTGGAACTTCACCAAATGAGACTTCGCCATCAATAATTAATAATGGCATTAGTGAAAATTGTACTCCCAATAGTAACCGTGTTTGGGTTTCTTCCACATTATTCAATATCACAACATCGCTTTGTTCATTGCCATCAATTTTATTGAGGGATATGCCAGCATACGGTGTAAATGTCATAAATCCTTTACTGATGAGTAAATCAAGTGACATGGTATTTAAGCTAATGTCATCAACACCCAAAAGGCTGCTGTAACTTAGCCGGGTGCTAAGAGCAGGTGTTATTACATTGCCTTCAAAAAATGTATATTTGGCTTCAAGTCCCCATAGCTTAATGTTGCTGCCTGGGATAGCAACATACATTGCTCCTACATCCATGCCAAACGGCATGCCTTTTTGAACATGCAGCCGTGACGCGGGAATATAACTATAAGGCTCTTCTCCCCCAAAAAATTTTTTCCAGTAGGCATCACTGTCGTTAATGTCAGTCATTATCCCTTCGACAGAAATATCAAACCCGGTTAAGCCCAATGGCTCAGCGGGTGTCATGGGGTTGAATAGTGAAGCTGTTCCAAATTCTTTGACAAAACTCTCAAATTCACTTTGGGTAATCCCAGAAATCAATTTAATGTCTTTTGCCCATGTAAAGCTGTTAACTGATAACAATACCATTATTATTAATAGTTTTTTCATCTTGGTATCTCCTTTTTTAATGTTGCTCATTATACATTACTATCTGATGTTACGCACTTTTCGGCAAAGCGTTGCTTGGAATGAAAAAATACGATTGAATTTTTTGGAGTGCTTCGCGGCCGCTTTGCGACTATGGT
>CAYFOB010000630.1:0-2675 GCA_964344525.1 uncultured Thiomargarita sp. | reverse complement strand
GATTAAAGGAAATCGGGGGGTTAATTTGAGTTCCGTTCTGTTGGTTTTTAGTGGGTGGGAATTGGTTCATTGGGAGGAAGTGGTTTAACTGCGCTGGCACAATGAGCTCTTGATAATCAGCGCGTTGTATATTATTATGACTTTTGTCACAACATTTTAAAAGGTATCTGAAAAATGGGACTATTTGATATGTTCAAAGGCGACAGTGAGGAAATGACCCCTCACTTCGCATTCGCTACTTCGCTCATTTATATGATAGGCGCTGATGGTAGAGTTGAACACGAAGAGGTTGGGCAACTTTTGGCCGTTTTAGGGGGTGAAGAGAGTGGAGGCACGATTGGTGTCGGTGCCAACAATAGGCAATTGTTGGATCGTGCGTTCAGATATCAACAAAAGACTTCGGTGGACACATTTTTATCAGAAGTGGCCCCTGTACTCACCGATGCACAAAAAATGTGCATTTTGACAAATCTTCTTGATTCATCACTGTCAGATGGTAGCGCAGCGCCCCAAGAACAGGAGATGTTTAATAAATTTTTGCAAGCCTTTGGTATTTCTGACGAACGCTTCAAACCATTTTTTGATGTAATAGCACTCAAAAATGATCGTTCTGTGTTTACTCAAACTGATCATCCCAGCAATGAGCCTGGGTACACGGTGCAACTGAAAATCTAAAAGATTTTTTTTACTGCCAAGCAAAGCGCTGCTTTGCACTCCAAAAAATTCAATTGGAGTGCAAAGCTTAGCGAAGCAACTATTTTTTCAAACTGTTCCATGCACTATCAAACGTTCAATTTTCGCTTTAAGTTCTAAATTACTTATTTTTATAGAATTTTTAAATTTACATATTTGCTGTAAATGAATGAGCTTTAAATGTGTTTGAACCCGCAGTAAAACTTCTTCGTCTTGAAAAGGTTTAGTGATGTAATCTACGCCTCCTGCTTTAAATCCTTCGACTTTATCAGAGACGTCCGTTAAAGCAGTCATAAAAATAACAGGAATATCTTGGGTTTGTGAATCCGCTTTGAATTGTCGACAGGTTTCAAAACCATCCATCCCAGGCATAACCACATCCAATAAAATTAAATGTGGGCGGTTTCCACTTTTAACCATTTTCAAGGCACTTTCGCCATTTTCTGCCACCAAGACTTCAAAATGGTTTTCAATTAATACATTAGATAATAGATGTATATTGATAGCGATATCATCAACAATGAGAATGCGGGGCAATTGTGGCATGATCATGTTTAAGATATTTTGACAATGAGTCAGATAAATTTGCGCGGCTTTATCGTTCTCATTGACAACTTTCTCAAAAAATGTTAATGCTTTATTAAACTGTTCATTATGAAAACACCGCACACCTTGTTCAAAATCAAGCAATGTCTTTGATTTTTGCTCAAAACTCGTATGCGAATCCGCATCAAAAACTTCATAAACCGTCACTGCAATCGTTTTTCCTTTGACAGTCACACAGTCAATTCGCCGAATTTGATATTGCGAAGCGTCAGTTAATTTCGATTTAGTTTGCTCTGTGATAAGCAAGGGAACGCCATAAGTTTTTGTTAATCCCTCAACCCGTGACGCTAAATTAACCGCATCCGAAACCACTGTGGTATCCATGCGATTGTGCCCACCAACTGTGCCAAGCATTAATGCCCCAGTATGTATTCCAATGCCAATTTTGATGGGTGGATAACCTGCGCTTTGTAACTCTTGATTATATCTCACAAGTTGTTTTAACATGCTAATCGCAGCCTGCACAGCATCATCAGCCCCGATTGGAAACAATGCCATAATCGCATCACCAATGTATTTATCAATAAAACCGTGATATTTATTGATAATCGGTTCCATTTGGCTTAAATAAGCATTGATAAAATAAAAATTTTCTTGCGGAGTCATTTTTTCTGACAGGGACGTAAAATCCCGAATATCAGCAAACATGATAGTCATGGTTTCTTTAACGCAATTGCCTAACTCAATCTGTTCATATTCTTTAAGTCCTAAGCGCTTTAAAAATTGAACTGGTACAAATTTATGAAAAGTCGTTACCTTCCGTTCCAATTCCTTGTTTTTATCAATTAACTGTTTTTCGTTAAAATAGCTTTTAACCGCTTCTGAGATTGTCAGCGTTAAATCTTCTGTGTTCCAGGGCTTATGTATGTAACGATACAATTTGGCATAATTAATTGCATTACCCACAGCCTCGATATCTGCTTGTCCAGTCAACATCACTTTGCGTGTTTTTGGTGACAGTGTATGGATACGTTTTAAAAACTCATCACCTTTTAAATTGGGCATCATGTAGTCAGAAATCACCAAAGGGACTTCATAGTGATCTTCTAATAACTCTTCAATTAACTCTAACGCCTCCTCACCACTTTCAGCAGTTTCAATAAGGTACTGATTGCTAAATGTTTGCTTAAGCTCGGTTTTAAGACTGTCAAGTATAGTTTGCTCATCATCAACACATATAATAGCAAGTCGATTCATAATAAGTTTCAATTGGTTTTGTTTTATAATTTTTAAATTCTGATTCAAACTGTTTTTTCTAAACAGGCAAACAAACAGTAAAAGTCGTCTGTCCCTGTGTACTTTCCACCGCAATAGTTCCTTCATCTCGATGTTCAAGTTAGTTAATTAGAATATTATGATATTTTAATAAAAATATT
>CAYFOB010000629.1:0-2706 GCA_964344525.1 uncultured Thiomargarita sp. | reverse complement strand
AAAAATAGTCCAAAAAACTTTGACGATCTGTATAAACTTCTTCGGGCACGAGAGTTTCAATAGCCCAGTTGGGTTGAGTCATATTTTTTTGATAATCAATTTAATTAGGGCGCTCAGGTTATCCAAAAACAGCACATCAATCTGGAGTCCAAAGCAGCGCTTTGGAGACTTATGTCCTTCGCTAAGCTTTGGACTCCAAAATGCGGTAAAATTCATGAACAGGTACTTATAAGCCGCCTCCCACTGGCGATTGAGGGAGCACTTGTATTTGTTTGACATCGAAAGGCTTAATGATGTTACAAAAAATGGTACCCAACGTTCTTCGACAATAAGCTACCAAACGTTGGGTAATCGTTTCTCTTTGTCCAATATGGCGCAGGTTTGACAGCGCTGGACGAACCTTATGCACGGGAACGATATCCGTAAACATCGCTCATCTGGCACTGTTTTGTACTCAGCAGACGCACGCCGAGGTTGTTGTTGCGGTTGCCTGGGTCGTTGTTGTTGCGATTCGCCGCCCGGCTGTTTGACGCGGTGTTGTTCCAACCGCCGCCGCGATTTACCCGGTTCTGGCCTGTTTGGCTGTCAACCTAAGGATAATGAAGATAAGAACAGCGATTGCTGTAATCTTCGTGTATTGGCATGGCGCATGTGTGCAATCATACTTTGCACCGATGCGCTTAATTTTGCCATGTCTATTTTATCACATTGATAAGCGTGTTCAAGTGCTCGGATTTTTTTGCGAAAACGACGCAGGCTTTGGGGGTTGAGGCGTATGAGTTTTGGGTAAATGCGAAAGCCTAAAAAGGGTACGCCTTCAGAAACTGGGGCTAGAATGGTTGCTGAGGGTTTTAGGGTTAAGGCGAGGTGTTTGTTGATGAAGGTTTCAAGGTATTGTAAAGTTTGGCGCAATTCGTTTTTGTTATGCCCAAATAAGAGCATGTCATCCATGTAGCGTAGGTAAGCTTTAACGCCTTGCTTTTCTTTAAGGGCATGATCCAGCTCTCCCAGGTAAAGGTTGGCAAAATGTTGGCTGGTGAGGTTGCCGATGGGTAATCCTTTATTTGGCGGGCTGCCGGGCAAAGGGTAGTCAATAATTTGGTTTAAGACGTTGAGTAGTTGGGCATCTTTGAAAATCCGTTGTAATAATTGTTTTAAAATTTGATGATCAATGCTTTCAAAATAACGCCGAATATCACATTTTAGGAAATAAGGATATTGTTGGGCAAAATGTTGGGCACGTTTAATGGCTGCATGACTGCCCTTACCTGGACGACAAGCCCAAGTGTCGTAAATAGCGCGTCGATCAAAAATGGGTTCTAATATGTTACAAATGGCATGATGTACCACACGATCACGAAAATCCGTTGCGCTGATACGTCGGGGTTTGGGTTCACGGATTTCAAAAATGCGGTAGTCAGATGGTTGCCATTCTCCACTTTGCAATTCATCTTGCAGTTGAAATAGCGCCGTTTCTAGGTAAAACTGAAAAAGCGCAACACGCGGTTTATCCATTTTGCTGCGTGCCGCTTTTTTTGCTGCCAATAGTAAATTGTCAAAAGTGGTGATTTTTTCAAAAAGATGACCATAACGTTTCATTGGTTTTATTGCCTGATAAATTGATTTTGTTGCTTTATCCATCCTCCTAACATTTTACCCACCTCATTAATTGATTTCATACCATATTCATAGCGTTTATAATCAAGATAGCGTAATTTATGTGCTAATCGTAATAATATCCGCAATTTCTCCAAACGCAGATTAGCCTGCTGGAGAATCGCCTGTTTTTGTGATGAATAACGCGCTTCTATTAGGTTTTCCATAATGTCCAGTGCCAAATTGTTGATACGATCCGAAAACGTAAACCGTACCCGTTTAGGAAAACCTTCTGTCACTGGCAATAACCATTCAAGAAAGGCATACCATCGCGTAAAGATGGGTAAATCGTTAGGCTTCATTTGGTTTCTCGCTACTATTCTTTTTTAAGGCTTCCAAAATTGCTAAACCATATTTTTCTACCCTGCCTTTGCCCAAGCCTTTGATTTGCAGCAAACCCGTTAAATTTTGTGGGCGCTTTGCAACAATCATTGCTAATTGTTTGTTATCGCAAATGACGTAGGGTGGCACGCCCTCTTGTTTGCTATGTTCTGCTCGCCAACTACGCAAAAGATTAAACAAAGGCATATCTTTCTCTTCTAAGAAAGCACGCCAAGCATCATCTCGCCGACGTTCCGTCTTTTTTCTGGCACGATCCTGTACAGGTTCATAGTTAATAATGACAGCAAGATACGGTGTTTCGTTTTTAATGAAAAAATACTCTTTGATTGAGAGCACCGCTTTATCCTTGATAAAATCCACGAGCGGTGCATCATCAAAAGCATCCAACGCTGTATCAAAACGTAAAGTTAATATGCGCACTAACATTTTTTTCTCCAACTTTCATTTCTTGAATAAATGGTATTTGTAGCAGAAATAGGATGAAAAAAAACAGCCCCAACCTGCAACCCAGCAACGGTTTTGACTTATCCTTTCTTAAATGTAATCCTTGTAGTTCTTAAAAAAAACCGGTGGGGGCTGGCTGCCCCCACACCCCCGCTTAACGCAGCCCAAAAATCAAACCCAAAATCCACCGTCAAAAAAGGCCCCCAAGTGTAAAGTCGGGTAGGTCAGGAACATTACTGTTCCTTTCCCCCCTAAGAACCGGAC
>CAYFOB010000628.1:0-2709 GCA_964344525.1 uncultured Thiomargarita sp. | reverse complement strand
ATGCCTTGTACGTCGCTGGGAATAAAAATACGGTGCTCACTTTATGGTCGATTTCCGATAAAATCACGGTGGAATTTATGACGCGCTTTTTTGAAAAGCTCAAAGCAGGGAAAGGACAAGTTGAAGCATTAACGGCAACTAAACGCGAGTTTCTGGAAAGGGGTGGAAACTATAGTAACCCAAAGTATTGGGCGGCGTTTGTGTTGTATGGGGTTTAAATCATTATATTTAAGAAGGGAGAAACCCCTAGCAAAAATGTCGGTTTTGATTTATCCTATCGATAATAGAATTGTTGCTGAATAAATTTTTGTTCTGGTTCCCACGCGCCAGCGTGGGAACCAGGGTTTGACGCGCCAGCGTCTGATTTTTTCCTCAAATAAATCACATAAATCATAAGAATCACAGTTCAAAATCTTGGACTCCATTACCACCAGACAAAACACGACTCCAAAAGGAAATCAAATATGGAAAAAACCATACCACTACTATTAATCTTAAGCTTTCAGCTCTCAAGTTGTTTACCACACAAGGAGCCTCCAACAAGTGCTAATCATAGGACTGTACTGGACGATCCTATTGTCGAACCTCAACCAAAGACAAAACAATCGGCCTGTAATGTGCTACCTACCCAAGCAGAACCAAACACCAGCCACAAACACGCCCTGCTCATTGGAATAGAAAAATACAATCATCCCCACATTTCCAATTTGAAAGGTGCAATTAATGATGTGCAGTTGATGAAGGGCGTTTTGCGCGAACGATTTGGCTTTCAAGAGGAGGATTTTATGACTCTGTTAAATGAGCAAGCCACTCACTCCTGCATTGAAAAGGCCTTTAAAAAACTGAGTCAAAGGGTGCAACCCAAGGATTTCGTCTATATTCATTACTCTGGACATGGCGCTCATACGACTGATTTAAATGGAGATGAAAAAAGCGGTTCTGATCAAACCTGGACTTCATTTGGGAGTCGTCTGCCTGGTAAAGAAAAAGACAATTTTGAAGTGTTGGATGATGAAATTCAAACTTGGTTGGCTGAGATTAAAACGGATCATCTGGTGTTTATATCTGATTCTTGTCATTCTGCTACCGTTGCGCGTGGTAGAGGAATACCAGTCAGTCGTGGCTTGGAACCTGATGACCGTGCTCATCTACTGGGCAAAATGCCTTATACCAAACTTGAAAAATATCGTGGTATTTATATCGGTGCCGCACGCGACCAAGAATCAGCCGCAGAAACGCTTGGAGAAGATAATAAATCCTATGGGCTCTTTACTTGGCATTGGGCTAAGGCGTTGCAACAGGCACAAGTGGGAGACACTTGGAATGAGATATTTAAACGGACTCACACGCAGGTTTTTAACAAGCGTGGAGAAGCGCAAAGACCACAATTGAGTGGAAAAGCGCATCGACAAATTTTTGGTGGGCAATTTACGCCACCTGTCGCCACCGTTCCTGTGATCCATGTAGACGGAAAAAAGGTCAAAATTCAAGCAGGCGCAACTGCTGGAGTCACCAAAGGTTCTGTTTATGGCTTACCTCAACAGCAAGCGCGTCTTGAAATTACCAAAGTTAAAACTTTTGAAAGTGAAGCTCAGGCAGAAGGCACATTCAAAGTCGGTGACTTAGTCGTAGAAAAAAGCCATGCCTACAATTTTGATCCAATCAAAGTTTATGTGGAAGAGGAATCCCTGTTACAAACCATAAAAGCCGCTTTTAACACAGAAGAACTGCCCGGTTACCTCCTCACTGAAATACCAGAAAAAGCGGATTTACGTTTGCAGATTTATAAAAACAATATTCAACCACCGGAATTATGGATACTCACACCGGAGCGACAATTACTACATCACAAACTGCGAATTCAATTCAATGATGTTAGCAAAGGTATTGAATTACTCCAGCACAATTTAAACCAATTGAGGCGGATTCGTGAAATTAAAGCACTCAAAAGCCGCTATCAAGGCACCGAAGTGAAAGTACAAGTTGAAATTTTTACGCTGGCCAAAACTTGTCCAACTGATGGCGAATGTATACCATTATACAATTTGGGCTTACATCACAAAAAAGGACCCTATCAATTAAAAGACATTGGGCAACAAACTTTGAATAAAGATGACATTCTCACTTTCACATTGCACAATGAATCTAGGCAAGATTACTTCTATTACCTGATCAATATCAGTTCAGATGGGAGCATTTACGCGATTTATCCCAATCCCGAAGAACGGCTGGAATATGCCCGAGTCAGGGCTGGCGCTACACGGAGTTTGATTAATGAAGTCGCCTTAATTCTGAAAGAGACAGGAAAACAAACTCTCAAATTGATCGCCACGACTCGCCCAATGGATATCTCCTTATTACAAGGAGATGGTTATAAAGGGCGCAAGAAAGAAGACTTAAATCCTTTAGAACAGCTCATGGTGAATGCCGCGCATGGAAATCGGGCACGGTTATTACGTATCTCGAATAAAGAATGGCTGACTCGGCAGGTGGAGTTTGAGGTGAATGACAGAGATTAGTCAAATTAAGTAGGTACGCAAATTTAACATTTATATTTTCACTTACACTCGATCATCAAGTTTCACCCTCAATTATTTACTGTTTTTACTTGCCTGATGGCGTTTGGAAACAAGGTGCATAATATCACTTATAATCTGATATTACGCACTCTTGTTCACAAACCATAGTCGCAAAGCGTTGCTTTGCACT
>CAYFOB010000627.1:0-2714 GCA_964344525.1 uncultured Thiomargarita sp. | reverse complement strand
TTTTTTCTGAAAAGGTAAAGAGTCTTCTCTCATTTTTTTCCAAAACAGCCTCTCACTTTTCAGTAAATTATATTCTTCAGGCTTATATTCTGTCGTTGTCAAAGGACCATAAACCTGTTTTTTGAGTTCTTTCAAACCTAAATAGTTTTCAACTTTGGGTGGCATGGCTAAAATCATACCCTCGTTGTTCACTAAAAAGGCACTGCCCTGCCAAGGCAAATCAAGCGTTAAAATATTGTCAACGATTTTTTCAATGGTGACATCTATCCCAGCCACGCCTTCGAGAAACTCTTTATTATAAATAGGCACCACACAGGAAATCATCCAGCCAAGTCCCGCCGGATCCAAGTAGGCTGTTGTCCAAACGGGTTTGCGCTCTGGATTATGTTCGGCATCTGCTTGATAATAAAAATTATAATCATTCATGTTGATATGAGGATCAAACTGTTTTGTCACATCTTCTATAAAAGGATAAATTCGACCCATACCGTCATAAGTCGCTAAGTAGGCTTGTACAATGTTAGCATTATTTATTGTAATCGCTTTAAGCAGCGGATCAAAGGTTTCAGTCCGTCGCGCCTTTTGATAGGCTTCGTCAGTCATTGGGGTATTTGAAGAGTAGAAAAGACTGGCACCCCCATTATCGCTTTTTTTATAAAACATACCATTGTTTGCCACAGCAAACTCTGGTTCACCATTAGGCAATTCAAAAATGTCGGCATTTTCAAAAAATCTTTGATGTTCACTTTGAAGAATTCTGGAAAAAGTTGAAATTTCTTTCAATTGTTGGTTGATTTTCTGCGCTTCTCGGTATGAAATTTCACTCATATTCTGCTTTGCTTCTTCCAATTGTACAATCATGGTTTGATTCGTGATGAACGTGCTAATCCCAAAGTAAAGAATCAAAAGAAAAACTTCTACCGAAAAGACAGTTATTAATGAAGAGCTTAAGTAGTCTCTGTAAATGAGTTTATTGAGTGATTTTTTCATCATATGGCTTTGTGCGGTACGATATGGCAGTGTTCTTAAATTTCTAAAACCCATGAATAACTACACGGATTACTTTTAATAAAGGATAACCCCCATTAATGAAGTGATTTTGACTTATCCGTATCGATAAAGTAATCCTTCTAGTGCAGGATGGCGGAAATTTCCAGGCCACTCGAAGCGGAGCTTCGGGGCATGCATTCCCAAGCGGGAGCTTGGGAACGAGAAAACCTATTTATTCTCGTTCCCAAGCTCCTGCTTGGGAATGCATTCATCGAAGCTCTGCTTCGAGTGTAGGTGGCCTGGAAATTTCCGCCATCCTGCACTAGTTATTTATCAAAACATTTTAATATACTCGTCAAATACAAAAACCCGGTTGCGCTGGTATCCAGTGGTTTCAGCAAGTATCTTTTGCTCGATAAAGGTTTTGACCAAATAATTCGCCGCTTTGGGTGACAAGCTGGTTATTGCCTGTACATCTTTGATTGTTACGACTGGTTTTTTAAAAAGCTGATGCAAGAATTCTATTCCCAGTTTTGAACGTTTGCCCATAAGAAGGATTCGTTCCTTTTCAATAGAAGCTTTTAAATCTGTGATCTTTTTTAATGTTGTCACAGAGTTTTCAGCAGTATGGACAACCCCCGTCAGAAAAAACTTGAGCCATTGTCCAAGATCGTTTTTGGTTCGGACAAAAGTCAGGTTATCGTAATAGAGTGTTTTGTTCTTTTCAAAAAAATCGGAGAGATACAAAAGGGGTTTTTCCAAAATACCACTTGATACCAGATAAAGGGTAATCAGCAAGCGTCCTATTCGGCCATTACCATCAAGAAAGGGATGAATCGTTTCAAATTGATAGTGAGCTATCGCTATTTTTATCAAACGGGGAACTTTTATCTCAGAGTTATGCAGAAAAAATTCGAGATCAGACATCAAGTCAGGCAATTCCGTATGGGCTGGAGGAATGAACACAGCATCTGTGAGACATGCACCGCCAATCCAGTTTTGAGATTGCCGAAATTCCCCCGGATTTTTATACTCACCTCTACCACTAGAAAGCAGGATTTGATGAGTATTTTTAATCAGTCTGTTTGATAATGGAAGCGTTTTAAGCGCCTCTATAGCAGCATTCATTGCCTTTACATAGTTATTAACTTCTTTCCAATCGTCCCGCCTTTCTGGCTCAATTTCCTTCTCTTCAATCAGTGCTTCTTCTATATTGGTTTGGGTACCCTCAATTTGGCTAGAAACGACGGCTTCCTTAAAAATGTGCATTTTGATGAACATGTCAGTATCTGGAACAAATCGGGAAAATGAATTCAGTTCACCCAATTTGAAAGAGGCTTTTTCCAACAGGTCGTTGAGAATCTCATCAGTCCAAACAAAGGAGTGGTTAATTTTCTCCGGTAAAAAGTAGTGGTAATCATATCCCTTTCTATATGAACCCGCTTTGAAATCATTAATATTCATAAAAATAAGTTTTCACTTTCCTGTTGCGTTTTTTATTTTACTTTTAAAGTTAAAAGTAAATTATAAATTTTTATATTTTACTTTATGTCCCTTGCGAAGACCAATTATTTCATAAAAATGACTCAAGAAATGCCGCAAGTTTTTTATCATCACAATGCCGCACAAACTCACGCAGCTTCTCTGCAAAAGGCTGGTATTTTTCATCAAGCGCTAAGGCTCGTTTTTCAACACGCTGCATGAGTCCCAACATGGTTAATTCA
>CAYFOB010000626.1:0-2715 GCA_964344525.1 uncultured Thiomargarita sp. | reverse complement strand
GCTTTGCACTCCAAAATACGATTGAATTTTTTGGAGTGCAAAGCAACGCTTTGCGGTTTGTGAACAAGAGTGCGTAACATCAGTTATTAACTTAATGGCATTGAACCAGAGGTTGGGAACGAGTATGCGTAACATCAGTTATTAAGCGTTTTGTCTCCGAAGTTTGCAACTGTCAACTAAAACTTGTTTAACCCTCCGAACTAAGAGTCCAAGAGAAATCTTGGACTCCACCACAGGAAAATTATGACTTGGGAAATAGAAAAAATTGACCACATAGGTGGTAGAAAAGAGCAACAAGATAGTATAGCCACTTTCTCAAACGGTGATACCCATTTAATCGTTATTGCTGATGGCATGGGAGGACATAAAGGAGGTCGTTTTGCCTCAAAAGTCGTCATTGAATCTGCACAACAAGAGTGGGATAAACAAAGTGAAACAATGCCCAAAAAATTATTGCAAAACATTTGTGAACGAGCGCATCGTAATATTAATGAATTAGGCAAAAAACGTCATTTATCTCCCCGTAGTACTTGTGTTTTGTTATACATTAAAAATAACCAAGCTTGGTGGACATACCTTGGAGATAGTCGCTTGTATCATTTTCGTCGTCAAAAGCTATTACAACGTACGATAGATCATTCAATAGTACAACTATTAGTAGATACTGGACGAATTAAAGAAGAAGAAATGGCAACCCATCCTGATCAAGGACGCTTACTTAAAGGCTTAGGCGGTGAAGAGCCCATCAAACTTGATTTTAGTCATGCCTTAGTGCGCCCTGGAGATACTTTTGTGTTGTGTAGTGATGGTTTTTGGGAGCAAGTATCCTCTTCGCACATGTTAAAGAGATTACAAACAAATGTCCCTCTAAAAACACAGATTCAACAATTGCTAGCAGATGCTTTGGATGCAGGAGGCATTGAGGGGGATAATATTGCAGTCGCAGTGGCGCATCTTAAGAAAAGTCAAAAAAATATAAAGACTTACATTCTATTAAGTCTTATTATTATAGCCACTTTGTGCGGGGGCGTATGGTATTACCTCAAATTGTAGGCACCCCAAATCTTGTGGAAAAACCTTGAGGATCGTTGGTGCAAGTGACCCCTTGCACTCCAGTCGATTGGAGTCCAAACGCATAACAAACCAGCCATAAAAAAATGAATAGATTAAATAAATTATTTTTAGCTGCCTGCTTGCTTTTTCCCATCACAGCCTTAGCTATGCCAGATTTTGAGCAACTTGATAGGAGTGTGGTACGAGTGGTCAGTATTATGCCAAACGGTGAAATGGGTATGGGAACGGGTTTTGTGATTAATGAGCAACAAAATGTTGTGACGAATTATCACGTCATCAAAGGCTATGAAAACTTATTGATTGCTGATGATGGTATCGATCAAGCCCATCTCAAAGAAGCTGAAATCAAATGGGCATCGGAAGAAAGGGATTTAGCAATTTTACATGTTCCCGATTTACATCGTCCCTCTTTACAATTGTCTAGCATTGAACCTGCTAAAGGAACACAAATCTATACAATTGGTTTTCCAGGCGCTGCCGATTTACTCACAGAAGAAATTTCAATAGAATCAAGCGTTACCACAGGATCAGTTAGCCGCGTGATAAATGCAGCGTGGGAACCAAATGCGCCCTTCTTTCGTATTGTTCAGCACAGTTCTGAAATTAATAGTGGCAACAGTGGTGGACCATTAATCAATGCTTGTGGACAAGTTGTTGGTATAAATACCATCAAAACTTCGCTAGCGGCTTCAATTGCAACTGGAGAAATTATCAGTGGCGTATTTTATGCCTCACACATTTCCTCACTTGTAGAAATTTTAAATGCAACGCAAATTCCCTATCATGAAGTCAATACAATTTGCACACCAACCAAAACCGTTAGCAATGAAGTCAAGGTTGCCATTCTCGCAGTCGCGTTGGCTATTATTGCGGTACTTCTTAGCATGACTCGTACACGCAAACAAGCCGTCGAAACTTATACCCAATGGATACGGCGCACGAACAATCCCTCAACAAATAGTTGGGAATTATCCGGATTGGACAAGCAAGGCGAACCTATCCACTTAACTATCAATGAAACACAACTGCAACAAGCAAATGCCAGTCTAACAATAGGCAGATCAGCTCAATTGAGTGATCTTGTTATCAATGATGACAGATTATCCCGTCGTCATGCGCGATTATTCTATAGAGAAAAGCATCTTTATGTTGAAGATATGAATTCATTAAATGGAACAAAGGTCGATGGAATCGCTTTAGACCCTTTTAAACCAATGATGCTAACATCTGGCAGTACGTTGATACTTGGAAATATCAAATTATCGTTGAATTAGCACTCCAACCTATCTAACGGAAAGCGATTATATTTGTCTATCCCAAATAGCTTTCCGTTATTGTAACTGATGTTACGCACTTTTGTTCCCACAGGCAAAGCGCTGCTTTGCACTCCAAAAAATTCAACGTTTTTTTTGGAGTGCAAAGCAGCGCTTTGCCGCTTGTGAATGAGGCTGCGTAACATCAGTTAATAAAAAAAAATTTTGATAACACTTGATAATTAATAAATATTTTTCCTAAATATAAAATTTTAAATTATGATGTGATGAATGTCGGATTCATGGTTTTGGAAAAAAAAATGCGTCACATCAATGTTACGCAGCCTATTTCTAAAACCCATGAATAACTACACGGATTACTTTTAAT
>CAYFOB010000625.1:0-2718 GCA_964344525.1 uncultured Thiomargarita sp. | reverse complement strand
CATGGCAAAATCACGCTTTCCGACATCCAACGCTATCAATTGCATGTAGAACAAATGGACTTATTTGGCAAAGCCCTGTTTTTAGAAGCAGCCACCCAAGTGCCTGGCACCGAAGAAATTCGGCAAACGGTAACCAACATGATACTTGCCCATGCTGATCAAACCGCGGGCAAAATCAGCTTCACCGAAATGCGAGATAGCGGCTATAAACGCATACTGTCATCCACCTTGCGTACCCAATGCGCCATACTCAGCAGTCTCAGCAAACAAAAGCAAGTGGGAGAGATTCCCTTTAAACTGGTACGCCAAATCACACAAAAACGGCAAAATCAGGGACATTGGGAAAACACCCAAGAAAATATGTTTTGCATGAATGCGCTGATAGAATACGCTCGCGTCTATGAAAAAGATCAGCCCAAGATGACAGTACGGAGTTGGCTAGATGCCCAAAATTTGGGCGAAACAACATTCGATGATGTCAAAAATCCGCCGGTGACTTTTTATCATAGCCTAATGCCAGGACATCAAGCCACTGTCAAATTAGAACGTGAAGGCATAGGGCGAGTCTATTACGCCGTTCGCATGGCATACGCGGAAAAAACAGAAAAAGCAAGCACCATCAACGCGGGTATCCAAGTCAACCGTGAATACCATGTAGAACGCGAAGGCAAATGGATACTTAACCCAACGACAATCAAAACTGGCGAATTGGTAAAAGTTGACTTATATCTTTCCTTACCAGCCCCCCGCCATTTTGTTGTCGTCAATGATCCTGTTCCAGGCGGCTTAGAACCGGTGAACCGCGACTTAGCCACAGCCTCACAAATTGATGCTAACAAAGCAGAAGGAGAATATGCAGGCGGCTCACTCTGGTTTAGCCAAAATGATTGGAAAGAATATGGTATATCTTGGTGGAGCTTCTATCACAAAGAACTACGCCACCATGCCGCAATATTCTACTCAGACTACCTCCCCGCGGGCAATTACCATCTCTCCTATGTGGCACAAGCGATTGCTCCTGGCGAATTTGGCGTCATGGCAACCCATGCAGAAGAAATGTATGAACCTGAAGTGTATGGAAAGGGGAAACCTGCGATTTTGAAAGTTGTGCGTGATTAAACAATTCCCCTATTTTGGAGTCCAAAGCTTTAGCTTTGGACTTGTTTTTGAGTTGCAGGAGCAATTTATGACAACATTGACAATTGAACTGTCTGAATCATTAACCCAACAGTTGCAAACTTATCACATTGAAAAACAGCAATTACGAGCAGCAGTGATAGACTTCATTCAAAGCTATATACGCCGACACCAACCCACAGCCTTATCGAAAGAAATATCTGACTTAGATAGTCTGGCAGATCAAGATTTATGGCATATTGTACATACAGCTATGAACAGCGTTGACTTGGTAACAATGAAGACATTGTCTGCCAAACAACATGAAACCAACTTGACTGCAGCTGAGGATAATCAAGCACAGGAGTTGCTTGATTGTTATGATCATGCCGTTTTGATTCGAGCAAAAGCAATGGCTTTGCTCAAAAAACGTGGACATGATATTTCCTTGTTGCAACAATCTCACTTGAGCCAATGAGCAAAACTTACATTTCCCAAGCATTGCGACAACAAGCCTACCAGCTATCTGGACATCGTTGTGCTTATTGTTTAACACCAGAATGGATAGTTGGCACTGCATTCACGATTGATCACATTATTCCTGAGTCTCTGGGTGGTAAAACCATTGCTGAAAACTATTGGGTTATTTGCCACTTGAAGCACTAGATTTGTATCCGAATCCCAAAACGCAGATTTTGGAAGGCAATCCTAAGTATAATGGTAAGATGGTGATAAATTTACTTTAACAAACGTCAGTTTCGTCAAACGAACCTCACCACATCGAGTAATGAAAAATGGTGGGGTTCGCTACCTCCCTACAGGTGCTACCCAATACTTTAAGGTAAAAGTCTGTTGAATCAAACCCCACAAATTTTCGGTGGCGGAATAATTGTCAAATGATCTAAAAAAAATGCTGGATCATAAGTAATAATGGCTAAATTATCTAATTCTGCTTGCGCCATTAACATACGATCAAACGGATCACGGTGTTCAATTTGCAATGATCCAGCCTTTAAAGCATGTTTTGTGGTTATTGGTAATTCAGTAAAGTGGGCTTGTTGAAGAATTTCTTGATAATTCTGTAATAATTCCTTTGCCTCTGGCATTTTACCAATTCGGTATTTAGTCGCTATTTCCCAAGCCGAAGCACTACTCACATAAATGTCATTTTGTGGATGACTAATGTGAGTACGTGCGATGTTACAGAGTTTGGGTTCATCAAACAACCACCAAATTAAAGCATGTGTATCAAGTAAAATTTTCAGATTTCCCATGCTTTTAATTCCTCTTCTGGTAATGGTTCAAAAAAAGCCTTGCTTAATTTACCATTAAGTATTCCAGCTTGGCGTGGAGTTATTTCTTTTCTTGAATGTAGTTGACTGCTGGTAATGGGTAAAGGAGATTCCATTAGTGTTGTTGGTTCATCCTCGGTGAGGATGATAAACCTCACGTTGCCTTTAAGTTTTGGTAAATAATGTTCTGGTATTTTTACTACCCCCCCCTGTATGGGCGCTTGAAATTCAATGGCATACATAATATTTACCTTTTTCTCGATGTTCAAGTTAGTTAATTAGAATATTATGATATTTTAATAAAAATATT
>CAYFOB010000624.1:0-2747 GCA_964344525.1 uncultured Thiomargarita sp. | reverse complement strand
ATATTTTTATTAAAATATCATAATATTCTAATTAACTAACTTGAACATCGAGAAATACCATTTTTTGAAAAAAATGGTATTTGTTTAAGCGAAAAAGCGCCTTAAAAATGATTATAAAAGTAATAATTTTGTATCTCATGCAATCGGGAAACGCTATATGTGCCCCCTTGAAATCCACCCCCAAAATTCAAATAAAATAAACATCTGTTCACAAGTTTTACAGCATTTTGGAGTCCAAAGCAGCGCATGCCTTTCGCTAAGCTTTGGACTCCAAAATACTTGAAAATTTATGGTTCAATACTTACACCACTTCAACCAACCCCAAAAAAACCATGACATCACTTTTACAAACCGAAAATCCGGCACACCGTCCGAAATCTGCGCAGGAATTGGTGAGTCATTTAAAAGCGATTTATGACACTCAAAACGGTGAACAACAAGTCCAAGCTGCGAAAGTGGAAGCACGCCAACAAGTTCAAACCGTGAAAGTGGAAGAAGATAAGAAGGGTAAACTATTTTTTTTTTGGGTCAAAAGGAGTACAACGTTTTTTTAATATACAACAGATAGCTGATATTTTGGTGTATGGCACCAAGCACAACTTTAAAAAAAAAGGAGTTATCCCTGCTTATATGCAATCTGAAACTTTTGAAAATAGAAAAAGAAACTGGGGTTAAATTAACATAAAGGGTTAATATTTAATGACAAAACAAGTGCTAGAATTAGTTTATGCGGCTTATGTCGAGCCTGATGGAGACAATTTTATAGTCACTTTTCGTGACTTATCAAATGTCTTTAGTTGTGGTGAAAGCCGTGAAGAAACGATTTTTAATGCACAAGAAGCATTAGATGGCGTATTATTGGAAATGGTAGCAGAAGATTTGGATATTCCATTTCCTTCCAAGGTACAAGAAAATGAAGAAGCCATCCCAGTGAGTCCTGAAGTGGCAGCACCTGTGATGTTGCATCAGCTACGCCTTGATTCTGGACAAACGATTGCTGGAGTTGCTCAAGCAATGGAAGTCAAGTATCAAACTTACCAGCGCATGGAAAAAACGGGTCTTTGTAAGTGAGAGATTGAATGTTCATATTAACTGTTGTTACGCACCTCGTTCCCACACGCCTACGTGAGAACGAGAGTGATATTTGGTTAAGGTTTTATTTTAAAAAGTTATCTGGCACTCGAAATAACCGAACAATCCGCCCCCATCCAACAACAATCAATGTCACTTCAACCGCTTTGAGTGTTTTGTGAGCTGTCAACGGTGGCCATTGATCATGCCATTGTAGCCCGCCATCCAAATAGCGCAATTTTATCTCATCAACATCATTTAATAAATTCATTCTGATAGGGCGAGTATCTTGAGCACGGTCAAGCACCCACCAATAGGAGCGCCACAAGTTTTGATCTTCTATATGATAGGCTACTCGCTGTAATGAACTACGTTGTTGTTGCGCTATATTGCGCCAACCCGCACGGGTCAATTCTAATTGTGACATTGTTCCTTGTAGCGCTTGTTGGTTATCACCATATTGATCTCGAATGGGGCGCTCAACGTGTTGTTCAATATCGCGCCTTAGCCAAGTAAAGGTCATTTGTAAACGCGCCAATTGTGTGGCATGTTGATCCGTTTGAAAATGTGCTGAGAGAATGGTATCTAAACCGCTATAAGCCATTACCGCAATGACGGCAAAAATCGCCAATGCCACCAATAATTCAAGCAAAGTAAAGCCTTGTAAAGTTTTGGGTTGTTCGCGTTCTTGTCCAAGATATGTCATAATGCTGATTCAGTACAACAAATTTGAGGAGATACTGTGGCAACTATTGAATTAACAGAAGCCAATTTAGAGCAAACAATAACAAACAACGACATCGTGGTGATTGATTTTTGGGCGCAGTGGTGTGGACCTTGTCGTTCTTTTGCGCCTATTTACGAAACGACCTCCAAAAAAGACGAATATGCAGGTATCGTATTTGGAAAAGTGAATACGCAAGAAGAACAGAACTTAGCCGCTCAATTTCAAATTCGTTCCATTCCTACCCTGATGATTTTTAGAGAACAAATCATTATTTTTTCACAAGCGGGTAGTTTGCCAGCGCGAGGCCTTGAAGAAGTCATTAATACAGCAAAGGGCTTGGATATGGATATGGTACGTAAAGAAGTCGCCAAGCAAGAGCAACAAGCCACAGCTTAAATATATTCTGCAACCCGCATGATCGCGCTGCGAGCACGCGGATTCGTAGCAACTTCTGCGTCACTCGGAAAAATCGGTTTGCCAATTGTGCGTAAACGGGGATGTAACATATCCAAAGTCACCGGCACGCCGGGCGGAAAATCATCCCCTCGCACATAATCACGAATAAATCGTTTGACAATGCGATCTTCGAGCGAATGAAAGCTAATAACGACTAAACGTCCCCCTGGCGCTAAAACGTCTAAGACTTGCGGTAAAACTTGCTGCAATTGCTCAAGCTCACGATTAATAAAAATTCGTAAGGCTTGAAAAGAGCGCGTTGCTGGATGCTTATCCTTTTCCCAAGCAGGATGGGCGGCTGCAATAATGTCTGCTAACTGGCGCGTTGTTTTGAGTTCCGTTTGTTCGCGTGCTGCAACTATCGCCCGCGCAATGCGTCGCGCATAACGCTCTTCACCATACGCTTTTAAGACTTGGGCAATGTCGTTGGTAGTGGCTTTAGATAACCATTGGCTTACACTTTTTGGGCTATTTGGATTCATCCGCATATCTA
>CAYFOB010000623.1:0-2754 GCA_964344525.1 uncultured Thiomargarita sp. | reverse complement strand
CCTTATTGCATCAGTTAGGCTTGACAAACCGTAGTGTGTGCAATATCAGTGGTGATACCTTGCCACAACGTAAACCACACCCAGCCCCCTTGCTACATGCTTGCCAATTAGCAAACAGTACCCCAAAACGGTGTCTTTATGTCGGTGATGCGGCACGCGATATTGAAGCGGGGCAACGAGCAGGAATGCGTACCTTGGTTGCTTTATATGGTTATATAGATACCTCTGATCCTGCACAATGGGGCGCGACTGGGATGCTCCAAAAGCCACTTGATTTGTTATCATGGCTTAACTAAATCTGTTGGACTTGATCCATGACACCTCAACAATATTGCCAAGATAAAGTATTGCGCGAAGGTTCTAGTTTGTATTACAGCCTACGTTTTCTGCCTTTAGGTTTGCGTGATACAGTCACAGCGTTACACGCTTTTTTTCGTGAAATCAGCGACATTCAATATGAATGTCACGAAACTGACGTGGCGCGGTTGAAATTTCAATGGTGGCAACAGGAAATTGCCCAAACCTTTGCCAGCACCCCGCATCATCCTGTTTGCCAAGCCTTAGACGAACCAATTCGCCGTTACGATTTGGCAGAACATTATTTTCAAGAAATCATAGAAGGCTTCATGCAGGATTTAAACGTGAATCATTATGCCACATTTGAGGATTTGGAAGAGTATTGTAAATGCACAGGCAGCGTGTTAAACCTGCTATGCACACAAGTTTTGGGCTACCAAAACGAAAATACCCTCAAATATGCAGAACAATTAGGCATTGCCTTACAACTAACTCATTTCTTGCGCGAACTACGCCCCAACATTCTTAAAGGACAACTTTATATTCCACAAGAGGATTTGAAGCAATTCAACATTTCTGTACAAACTTTATTTGATTGTCAATTTTCCGAAACTGTACAAGCCCTATTTGCCT
The DNA here is from genome assembly GCA_964344525.1 of uncultured Thiomargarita sp. Lineage (GTDB taxonomy): Bacteria > Pseudomonadota > Gammaproteobacteria > Beggiatoales > Beggiatoaceae > CAYFOB01. The sequence goes on along the minus strand of CAYFOB010000623.1, from coordinate 1,824 downwards.
ACCAAGTCACCCGCATTCGCGCCTATTATCAAAATGCTTTTAAATACTTAGCAAAAGAAGATCGTTTTAATCAACGCAGTGGGTTAATTGGCGCTCAACTGGCATTGGCGACTTTGCAAGAAATGGAAAATGATGGTTTTCAACTGTTTAAGCACCGCATTTGTTTAACGCCTTTGCGCAAACTGTGGATAACCTGGCGCACCGGTTGGCAGGCAAGACGATAAAGGAAATCAATTAATGACTCAAATTTTTTTAGTTCGTCATGGCGAAACTTTTTGGAATTTAGAAGCGAGAATACAGGGACATTTGGACAGCCCATTGACTCAAACTGGCATCGCACAAGCCGAAGCCGTCGCTAACCGCTTAAAATCACAACATTTTACGGCACTTTATAGTAGTGATCTTGGTAGAGCTTATGAAACTGCACTGCGCATTTCTGAAAAAAATGGCTTACCAATATTAGCAAAACCTTGCTTACGCGAAAGGAATTTGGGTATTTTTCAAGGAGAATTGAAACAAGCACTTAAAACAAAATATCCAAAAGAATTTTCGCGCTACAAAGACTCTGACTATGCGATTGAAAAAGGAGAAAGTATCAAGCAGTTAAGCGAACGGACTATTAATTGCCTTGAAGCGATTGCCCAAAAACATATTGGAGAACGCATTTTAGTTGTGACGCATAATGGGGTTATTGTCAGTTTTTTTAAATATGTAGTGGGCATTCCGCTTGAAGCCCCACGCCGCTTTTTTTCCTTCAATAGCAGCATCAATATTTTTTCTTACCATGAACAAATTTGGCGCTTGGAAACTTGGGGAGATTCAAGCCATTTACAGACAATTGGAACTGTTAATAAATTTTGAATCAGAATAGCTAATATGGTATTAAGTAGGGAGTCCAAGATTTATCTTGGACTTCAGATACCTTATTATTTTTGTTCCAGGTTTACTTGCACAATTTTTGGTGCAAGTAAACCTGGAACGAAAACAAAATCAGAGAAAAGGCATTTGTTGGATATCGTTTTGCGTTTAATATACTAACATAGGATTAGATAGCAATTTTATTGATATACTGTGCACCGTCATAAATTGCGCTTTTTTAATTTTTGTCTGAGTCAGTATATTCAGATTATTTGAATTTTCTTCATCCCTCCCAAATTTTTAAAACGTCATTCTGCAAATTCAAATAATCTGAATATACTGACTCAGACAAAAGCGTAAATTGTGATGGTGGTGAGTATAAATATTGACAGGTCAACAAATGGGTTAACAGTATAATTATCGAATAAGGGAACTATCAGCCCCAGATCCCCTCGTCTAATGAAAACTTAGAGGCTGTTTTGGAAAAACAAAGCGTCAAAACCGTCTATGCCAGTGACGAACGTGGAATTGATGGTAACAATCAAAGGTAGAAAACGACATATTGTAGTTGATAGCTTAGGTCATTTGTTACACGTTATTATTCATCCCGCTAATGATTCTGATACCAAATCGGGTTGTGTCGTACTGGAAGAAACGGTGGATTGATGAACAAATAAGAAAAGACAATCAATTGGTACGAATTACTAAGCCCTCACCAGCGCCTAAAAAAAAATGACAACGCAAGCATAAATCATTCAGTCCATCCACACATTGATTTCTTCCAGGATTTAGAAACCTGGAAGAAATTGCGATATTTTTACTCGTCCGTCACACACCCCACCGACGCATTTTTGACATTCTTAATATATTTATACAATTAATTTTATGTTGATCACATTGCCGATCAAACGCGCCTTTTTCAGGGCATGGCTGAGGCGCTAGAAATCTTAGAAAAAAAAGGCATAC
>CAYFOB010000622.1:0-2755 GCA_964344525.1 uncultured Thiomargarita sp. | reverse complement strand
TATTGCTTACTTTACGACTTTTATACCCCCTGGGGTCAATGAGGATACTGATTGTTTGACCTCCAAAGGAGATGCAAAACTTTATGCTTTGAATATTCTAACTGGGGGGGCGGCTTTGGATTATGATGACACCAATAATAATGGTGATGAAGAGGTGATCAATAAATCTGACCGCAGTAAGAGCCTTGGTGAGGGGATACCTTCTCAAGTGGTCCCCTTTTTACAACCTGATGGGGATCAAATCACACTACTCGTTGGTAGTGGGGGGGGGATCCACACTGAAAATCAGGATATGGGTGAATCTTTGGATTTGCTTTACTGGTTTCAGGAGTGAAATGACTTAATAAGTGATGTTGTTCTTGTTCCCACGCGCCGGCGTGTGGGAACCTCATAATAATCAGATCAATCACATAAATCACAGTTCAGATTATTTAAGTCCCAACCACTCGTCAGAAAAATCTCACCATTTATCCTATCCAAACATGACAACACATTTTTACACTACCAATAATTCAAATTAGACAAAAAAAATAGTTGAGGGGGCTAAATGAACAAACAATCCGGATTTACTTTAATGGAATTGATGGTAACAATCGCTATCGTGGGTGTCCTAGCAGTTGTCGGTTTGCCCAATTTGCAAGACTTTTTACTGAATAACCGAATAACTTCACAGACTAACAGCATAGTCGCTGCTTTAAACTATGCAAGAGGTGAGGCAATTACACTAAACGAGCCCGTTAATTTAACAGCAAATGGTGAAATTGATGAGGCTAATGAATGGGGTCAAGGTTGGACGATATGGGTTGATAATAATAACAATGAAAATATGGATGACGAAGAAATTATCCGTGAATTCAAATTTCAAAATACAACAACGATTGACAGCAATCCCAATGGTTTGGCAACAAATTCGCTTGCTAAGCTGAATGACACATTAAAAGCTAAGACACTCAGTTATCGTGGTAATGGCACATTAGCAGTTATAAATTTTCCGGTTATTTTTTATATTTGTGATCATCGGACTAAGGAAACAGGACGACATGTAGAAATAAATAGAACAGGTCGCATCCAACTTGCAGATAGTCAATATAAATGTGACTAGGAGAAAAAAACATGATGCAAAAAATTGTTAAAGCCCATCAACTGGGCGTTACTTTGCTTGAAATGTTGGTTACTCTGTTGATTTTATCCATTGGATTGTTGGGGGTTGCCGCTTTACAATCGAGAGGACAACAAGTCAGTGTCGCCTCATATGTACGTACACAAGCAACTATGCTGGGCAATGACATTATGGAGCAAATTGTGGTGAATAGAGAATTTGCAAAAAATGATGTGATTGATAATGGCACTGGCATTGGTTTTGGTTATGTGAGCAAATCCCCCTCAGATAGCGAACTTGATAATCCAGGTACTATTCCAAAATTAAAATATTGTGATCTCAACGAATGTACAGACACAGAATTGCGTGATTATGACTTAATTCGATGGTATTTTCATCTAAAAAAGGCTTTACCAGGGGGGAAGGGTGCTATTAAGGCAGAGCGAATACCTGAACCACCCAATGGAAATCTTTCAGATCAAGTGCGTTATACCATTCACGTAGAATGGGATCTACGTGATGTAGAAAGGGAAGGGGATGATGAAGCCACTAAAAAAATAACTTGGGTGGTTCAAATATGAAAATTCATAAACAAATACGTGGTCTTAGCTTAATTGAACTTATGATTGCCCTGACTATCAGCCTGGTACTGATGGCAGGCGTCATCAATATTCTGGTTAGCAGTAAGCGGGCTTACCATGTGCAAAATGAAATGAGGGTATTATTGGAAAATGCGCGTTTTACGATGGAACTGTTGAGCAATGATTTGCGTATGGCTGGCTATTTTGGTTGTTCGCTCCAAACCCCGCCTGGGGTTACCCCGCTGGCAGGGGGTAATGACGTTGAAGAGGATAATAACTACTCTGATGTCATACAAATTGCTTTTATGGATGCCAATCAAAATGCTTTTTCTGTTGAGCATTGTCCACGAAAATTGCAAGGGACAGATCCTTGCTTTCTTGCGCCTAATCCGTTAATGACTACCCCTCTAAAGAGAAGTACAGATAGGTTTAATTTTGGCGTCACACAATTTACGGTGGCTGGCGAGTTATTTGTGGGTGATACAGTTATTGCCTCTGATTGTAGTGGTTCAACAACATATACTGTTCAATCTGTTTCAACGACTGAAGTGGCCTTAGATAGGGGGTTAGATAGAGATTATAATAATAAAGGTTTCTCTTATGGTGCCGAATTGCGTCGCTTGGTCAACCGCCGTTATTTCATCGGGAAATCAATTAACGGGTTTGCTTTGTTCAGAGATCACGAACTTATTGATGCGGACTTGGTTACTGATAATGCTGACGAAATCACTCAAGGAATAGAAAATATGCAAATTCGGTATGGAATAGATAGAAATCGCGATGATGATCAGCTCATTATTCAATATGTCAACAGCGATAATTTGGCGAATATGGAACAAGTCGTTGCGATACGCATTACATTATTAGCAAACACAATCACAGAACGCTTTGACATAGACAAAGACACAAAAACCTATGATCTTGATTCAGAATTGACAAGCGGTGGTTCGGAAGATGATTATGATCCTAAGGATGATCATCGTCGTCGTGTTGTTTTTGCAACAACTGTGAGGTTAAGAAATTAAGTACTGAACCATGAATTTTCAGGTATTTTGGAGTCCAAAGCAGCGCTTTG
>CAYFOB010000621.1:0-2762 GCA_964344525.1 uncultured Thiomargarita sp. | reverse complement strand
CGGCAGGCGCAGTAACGCCCCCCGCTGTTCTATCACGTGCCTTTAAGACAGTGCCTGCCCACGCTGGTGGTTGCTCACCACTACCTACAGCCATCAAGACACCCGCAATGTTGCGTACCATGTGATGTAAAAAAGCATTGGCTGAAATTTCTATGATCACATGTTCACCAATACGCGAAACTGTTAGGCACAACACCGTGCGTATAGGATTTTTTGCTTGACAGGCAACAGCGCGATAGGAGGAAAAATCATGTGTCCCCAGTAGATAATTGCCCCCAGCTTGCATCCGATCAATATCTAAAGGTTTGTGTTCCCATGTGACCCTTTTGGACAAAAGGGCAGGGCGGGTAGGACGATTTAAAATCACATAACGGTAGTGACGTGCCCGTGCTGAAAAACGGGCATGAAAATTTTCATCAACTGCTTGTGCCCACAACACGCTGATATCTTGGGGTAAGTTCGTATTGCTACCCAATACCCACGAGCGCATGGAGCGTTGCGCTGTCACATCAACGTGTATGACTTGCCCCAAAGCATGCACACCCGTATCGGTACGTCCCGCACAAACCACTTTAACAGGATGATTGGCAACTTTAGATAATGCTGCTTCTACCCACCCTTGTACGCTAGGGGCGTGATGTTGAATTTGCCAGCCAAAAAAATGATTCCCTGCGTATTCTACGCCTAAAGCTATTCTCATTAGAAATAATTCTCAGCTTAGTTATTTTCTTATAGATGGGTTGACTGAAGATATTGAATAATAACTACACAGATTATATTTAATAATGGATAAGTCAAAACCTAACCATAAATTATCAAATGATAAAACATCCATAGTTGTCAGGTTTTGACTTATCCTTTTTTAAATATAATCGCTTTCCGTTATTGTTTAATCCACTGCAAATCCAGTATACTGTCTCCATTTCAGTGTCATAGACGATTATATTTAGTTGATAGCGAATAATAGCAGTTTGGATAAATTTTAGGCTAAAAAAAGTTTCATAAATTATCAGTATCTCATGTCCATGGCTCATTTTTCCGTGCTGACAGAGGAGCCCACTGCACGGCAAAAAATTGATTCTTATGTCAGTTTAAAAACGGTGAAGAATGATGCCCAAAAGGAGCAGGTGCAAAAACGTGCCCATGCGATTTTATTGAGCGAACAATATTCAATATTTTTCTGAAAAATTCATCCTATCAAAATGAGTAGCAAAATGAGTAATGGATAGCCCCATTGCCATAAAGGCGGTGACTTAAGTTTAGGAATTTCTAATAGACGTAAAGGGGTCGTTTCTGCATGGATAAGTACTTGCGTAAATAATCCTGCCACCCTCTCACTAATTTTTTTAATGGCTTTTTTCGTCGTTGTGGGCGTCTCTGTGTAAATGTTTTGTACAGCTGCGACTGTGTCAAGCACTAAGGCGAGGCGTACTGCCAACCTTTCAGTCGAAAATCCTATTTTATTTAGTGGTTTAAACCACCACTGCAAGGCTGCAATAATTTCTTGGGTTGGGGTTATACTGATCAGCAAATGGGCAGCAAGCACAATGATAATCAGCACTGCAACTCGCGTAAACGCCAATAATAATCCTGGCAACCAAAAAAGTGTTGGGGAACTTAACCAAAGATTAAGAACAAACAAAGATAAAAACAACCAGCGCAAGCGTTTTAAAAGGGGCAATGCTGAAGCGCAATTAGTGCGAAATAGCAAAATCAATAAGGGCAATACGACAATAAACATCATTTTGTTGGTTGCCGCCAATCCAGCAACCAGTAGAAAAAAACAAGCAAGTCGTATAACAGAGTGCATTTTCAGTGATCAAACCATGAGGAGTGCAAGGTTCAGTTGTACGGATTCATGCACTCCAATTGTGACGAAGTTTAGGTCAGTTTTGCAATCAGTTCTTGGGCTTTACGCTTTTCATCTTCATTGCCTTTTTCTGAAATCTCTTCAAGAATGCCGCGTGCTGATTCATTATCTTCCATGTCTATATATATTTGTGCTAACTCAAATTGTTCATGGTTTTCGTTGTGGGGGGTGGCTTCAGACATATTCAACAGGCTATCAATATCCTCTTCGTCGTCTAGGTCAGTAGCGTTTCCACTGTCAAATAAATTGTCTAAGGACAAATCGTCGTCATCACTGTCTTGCGAAAAATCCGCGTTCGAGGAGACATTATCATCGTCAAACGAAAATTCTTTTTCCGAAAATAAGTCGTCATAAGAACTGCTTTCCTCAGCACTTTCTAATGAGAGCGATGATAAGTCCTCATCCAAAGAAAAATCGTCAGCAAAATTGCTTTCCTCATTAGAACCCTCAAGTAATTCCTTGTCTGAGGATAAATCCTGTTCACCACTCTCAAACGACAATTCTTCTTCAAATGAAAAATCCTTTGTGGTTTTTTCAGGCTCCTCCATAAAATCCAATTCTTCTGCTAAAGACAAGCCCTTGTCCTCTAAATTATCTGTCTCATCATTGTTGTCAAATTCCTGTTCAAAAGAGTCAACTGGGCTGCTTTCCTCTACAGAGTCATCTTCTAACGATAAGTGATCACTCATTTGTTCTTGATCATCATCAACATCCAGCGAATCTAACTCATCCGCTAAAGATAAGCCATCATTCGCTTGCTCTTGTTCCGTATTTTCTTCCAAAGGTAAGTCAACGTCCAACTCATCTAACTCATCCGCTAAAGACAAGCCATCATTTGCTTGCTCTTGTTCCGTATTTTCTTCCAAAGGTAAGTCAACGTCCAACTCATCTA
>CAYFOB010000620.1:0-2773 GCA_964344525.1 uncultured Thiomargarita sp. | reverse complement strand
CAGTGTTGATAATGATATTATTAGCATCAATGAGCGCCTATATGCTCAGCTTGCGAAACAGCCAACAGCTAGGTACCAATTTATCACAAAAAAGCGTACAAGCATGGTTTGCCGCGTACAGTGGTATGCAATGGGCAATTAATGATGTTTTGCACAATGACGCTAAAAACTGTTTGGGTGAGCAAATCACTTTTACCCTCACCAGCGGTGGCACAGATGGATTTAACATCATAGTTAATTGTGCCGCGACACAGGAAGGTGGTGACACGATTTATGCATTAAAAGTGACAGCTTTTAAAGGTGACATTAACAAAAGTGATTATGTGACGCGTACTATACAACGAACTGTTAAATTGTCTGACAATCAATCAATTTGAAAATTTATGCCATTTTTCTCAAAAAAAAAAATAAAAAAAAAATTAACACCTCACAACCAATTAGGTATAGGCTGGTACAATGAGGGCATTTGTTTGGTTAAAATATTATATCCAGATAATGCAGCACCTGTGTTGGACTTGTGCGAGTTTGTACCTAACCACGAAATCTCCACCGCTTTGCCTAAACTGGTTAAGCGTTATTCACTCAAACGTCTCCCTTGCGTAGGTGTTATGGAATTAGGTAGCTATCAGCTCTTTTTAAGAGAAGCCCCCCCTGTGCCTGATAATGAGCTCGCCGCCGCCATGCGTTGGCAGGTGCAAGAATTCGTTGACGTTGAAAATGCCATCATTGACGTGTTTGATGTGCCATCCCATAACATGCAAAAAAGAATGCTCTATGTGGTGGTTGCACATGGGGAGCGTGTGCAAGCACATCTCAAAACGCTGCTTAGGGCAGGCTTTAAATTGATCGCTTTGGATATACCAGAATTGGCTTTGCGTAATATTGCAACCTTATTACCTGAGGATAAAGAAGGAGTCGCTTTGTTGTGGCTGACGGATGACTATCAAGTATTGACGATTACCTGCAATGCCACTTTATATTTAACGCGCACTTTTCAAATAGAAACCACTTTGTTAAAAGAGCAAATCCAACAATCTCTGACTTACTACGAAAATTATTTTAACCAAGCCCCAATAAACCATTTAGTCATCGCCTCCCAATCACCAAGCTTGCAGGATGATTTCGCAATGACGGTGCGCTATTTGGATTTAAATGAATTGGTATTCACTGACTTAACTATGGCACAACAAGCGCAATGTTTTCCGATGCTGGGTGCCGCTTTACGCAATATCTCATGAAACAAGAAATTAATCTGTTTCAACCCCCCCCTAAAAAAGCACGCAAGCCGCTTTCCCTTGAAACATTGTTGCTAGTGGTGGGACTGTTTTGTTTGGGTTTAATGGTTTACTATGGCTATATTTACAAACAAATATTGACTTTACAGGAAAAGTTACAGCAAATTTCGACACAACAACAAGCGCTCCAACAACGCCTAGTCAGTTTAGATCAAACTTTGCCTAAAAAAGAGAAAGATTTTGAATTGGAACAAAAAATCAACCAATTATCAATGAGATTAGAAGGCAACACTCAACTGATTAAAGTATTACAAAACCAACCACCAGGCAATACCAAAGGTTTTTCTAAGCATTTGGAAGGTTTAGCACGCCAACAAATCAAAGGACTCTGGCTAACTCAAATCCACTTGCAGGTTGTTGGAGTGACGATTAGCGGAAAAACCATCTCTCCCAGTTTAGTGCCACGCTTTATTGCAGGCTTAGCCAAAGAAAGCGCGTTTCAAAAAATTCACTTTCAAGAAATCATTTTAGAGCGCACTGATGAGACACAACCCTTATTGTTTATACTCAATAGCACACAAAGCATAAACCTGGCAGATTAAGCATGAAAACACAAATAATCGCCCATTTCGACAAACTGACTTTACGCGAACGCGGCTTACTCCTATTGGTGATTGTTGTGTTAATTTATTTTTTTGGGGACAATTTTTTAATACAACCACTAGAACGTCAAAAAAAGCGTTTATCGTCACAAATACAATCAGAACAAAAAAATCTATTCACTCTAAGCCAAACCATACAAACGCTCGTCAAACGCCGCAGCATTGATCCAAATGAAGAAAACCGTCAAACATTAATAACCTTACGCGAAAAACTGGCTAACCAAGAAACTCAAATTCAGCATTTAACCCAGAGACTGATTTCACCTCAAAATATCTCAACAATGCTAAAATCCATGCTCACCCGACAAACACGCTTGACATTGCATAAATTGGAAAACATAGCAACCAAACCCTTGATAGAAGTTAATTCCACTGTTCAAGTGTTTGAACATAGTTTGCGACTAGAATTAATTGGGCGTTATTTGGACATATTGGCTTATGTACGTATTCTGGAAAAAATGCCTTGGTACTTATCTTGGGATAAATTAGATATAGTCGTGGACAATTATCCGCTGGCTCATGTTACCCTGATTGTACATAGTTTGGAAATTAGCCACTGAGAGACGATCCTAATCTAAAAATAACTTGAACAATTATTATCCATTCCAAGCTGGTAAAATAAAATAAAAAGTACTCCATTGACCCACTTGGCTTTCTACCCCCACCTCTCCTCCACATTTTTCAACTATCCGTTGCACTATAGATAATCCTAAACCATGACCTTCAATGCGTATTTGGGTAATGCGGGAAAAGGGAATAAATAAGTAGCTTTGCTCCTCCTCAGTTAAACCCTTTCCATTGTCGCGCACCCAAAAACGGATGCGGTTGTCACATAGTACCTTATTAGCTAACAAAAACTAACAAAAAGTTATATTT
>CAYFOB010000619.1:0-2800 GCA_964344525.1 uncultured Thiomargarita sp. | reverse complement strand
TTTGACGGTGAAATCTTTGCTATGGCTGGCGAGAGCAAAGAACATAATCTTATTGTGGGCAATGCTTTTGCTGAACTTCACACGCAACTCAAAAAACGCCCCTGCCAAGTTTATTCCAGTGATATGCGTGTCAAAGTGAGTACTTCCGGTTTATATACTTACCCTGACGTTGTAGTGAGCTGTGGAAAAGAAGAGTTTGATGATAAGCATAAAGATACCTTGCTAAATCCAATCATTATTATTGAGGTTCTTTCTGATTCCACCGAGGCGTATGATCGGGGTGAAAAATTTAAGCAGTATCGCCAACTTGATTCTCTAATGGAATATGTACTGATTGCCCAAGATAAATACCTTATAGAGCATTATGTGCGTCAACCTGACAATCAATGGTTATTTTCAGAAACTGATAATTTGCAAGATATCGTGCAACTTTCTGCGATCAACTGTCACCTGACATTGCACGAAGTTTATAATAAAATTGAAACGATGATTCAATTACGCCTTGTGTCTCATACTATAGACGTTCAGAAAAATGTCGGTGTTCCTTCGACACAGTGAGGATGAAAAATGGCATGTAAAACCCTCTACTTACCACCCAAGATTTAGTGAAGCATTTAATTTGATGGCAGGGAGTTAGATTTTTGTTCCAAAACCATGAATAACTACAAGGATTACTTTTAATAAAGGATAAGTCTTGCGTCACTTCATTAATGGGGGTTATCCTTTATTAACTGATATTACGCACTCTTGTTCACAAACCATAGTCGCAAAGCGTTGCTTTGCACTCCAAAATACGATTGAATTTTTTGGAGTGCAAAGCAACGCTTTGCGACTTGTGAATGAGGATGCGTAACATCAGTTATTAAAAGTAATCCGTGTAGTTAGTCATGGGTTTTAGAAATAGGCTGCGTAACATCACTTATTAACTAAAAGGTTTTTTTCCCAAAAATTAGGTCAATATAATTATGACTTCACCCAATTGGGCAATTAAGCCCTTAGTAGCGGAAGAAATTTATACCAATCGTCAAGAATATTTAGACTATCTCTACCACGCTGCATTGAAAGCGAAAACTCGTCGCACCGGTTCGACAGTATTATTAGGACAGCGGCGTATGGGCAAAACCGAAATTTTTAAGCGAGTCGTGAATCGACTCTTTTTTGAGCAAGATCATAAAGATCCACAGGCAGTGGTCCCCGTATTTTATAGCTTTCCAGATACTTTTAAAAGTGATCAGCATTTTGCCATCAAGTATGTGGAAAATTTCATTCGCTGGTATGTCGCATTTCGTTTACGTGATACAAAAATTTTGTTGGAAACTCTGGATGCTGATAAGTTAGTAACAATTCGTGACAAAATGTCCATCACCAAAGGATTTCAGGTATGTTTAAATTTTTTAACGAATCTCCAAAAACAGAAAATCACTATTCCGGAACAAGATGCATTATCTCTGCCACGTCGTGTTTCTGATTATGATGACAGCACAATCGTCATGTTCCTCGATGAATTTCAAAATACCCGCTTACCTCAACACAAATTTGATGTGGTTGGCTATATGCAAGAAGCGGTGGAATCACCGACTTGTCCTCATTTTGTCACCGGATCAAGTTTGAGTATTTTAGTCAGGGAAATTTTGGGACGGGGATCGTTATTTGGACGTTTTGAAAGTCGTCCAATTGAATCGTTCACCGGTTATTGGGGCAGCGAATTGGTACGTAAAGTGGCCTCATACTATGAAGCTAAAATTGCAGAACCCATGGCACCAGTCATTGCAGAACGTTGTGGTGGCAATCCATTTTACATTACGGCACTGATTAAGCAAGCGGAGCAATTAAATACAACGATTGCTAGCGAAGAAACCCTGAATAAAATTTTAGCGATTGATTTATCCTCGGGCTTTATTTGGAGTGCATTGAGTGATCAGGTGACTCGTTGGCTGGAGCGAATTAATGACTATGGTATTACCAAATGGATTTTATATCTCTCCGCCATTGGCGAGGGTGAGAAAATTGAATTAAGCCAAATTCAAGAGGCTTTGTTAAAAAAAGATTTTCAAACGGTATCTATTGCACAAATTCGTGAAGTATTAATCAAACTGTCGCGTGGTGACTTGTTGGAGTATTTGGAATTAGGCAACTGGTTTCGTAAAGTTAAAGATCCGATTTTATTGGAATTTTTACGAATTTGGGGACGTATTGAAGTCGAAGGGCACAATGGATCAGAAGTTAGGGATAATCTGCGATCTCAATACGAAAAACTCCAGCGACAAATTCGAGATTTAAAAGGTTATTTAGCCGAAGTTTATATGGCACAAATTCTCCATAATGCCCAACGACAGCGGCTACCTGGCCATTATTTTCATCAGGATCATGAGATTGAAGTGCCCGACTTTAGCTATGTACGCCTAAGAGAACGTTTAGGCGCAGGGGCGGAAACTGAAATTGATCTTCATGCGGCTGCTGGAATTGAACAATGGGTGGCGGAAAGTAAGTGGCGTTCACAACGATCAGTAAGTCCCACAGAGGTGCAAGAATTATTAGATAAAGCGCAAATCGTCAAGTTGGATCGAGATGCTGAAATCATGCGATTGTGGTTTTTTAGTTTTGAGGGTTTCAGTAAAAAAGCAGTCGATTTAATGTTGGAGCATGGTATATATTGGTCAACTGGCGAAGATTTGAATGGACTTTTGGATTATTTGAAATTGCGACGGTTGCCAGCACTTTGAGATTCAATGCCATTAAGTTAAGAACTGGTGTTACGCATCCTCGTTCACAAGTCGCAAAGCGTTGCTTGGAACGAAAA
>CAYFOB010000618.1:0-2801 GCA_964344525.1 uncultured Thiomargarita sp. | reverse complement strand
TCATTTTTTCCAAAACAGCCTCTAAAGACGAAACCTTGACAAATATGATCTTGGAATCAGCGAATGTCGTTTGTGGCACCACCATTGGAATTTTGCAACACCCTCATATCAAGAATCGGGATATGGCAAATCCCCTATTTGACATGTTGATCATTGATGAGGCGAGTAAAACCCAATTCCAAGAATTTATCGTACCAGCACTGCTCGCAAAACGCTGGATATTAATCGGTGATCCGCGCCAATTATCGCCTTATGTCGATGACGAAGCCATGGCAGAAAATGTCAAAGTTTCTCTGCCTGACAAGGTATTAGGCGAAGTATGTTTAGATGTTTTTCAAGCAAAGCATTATAGCAGTGCCGTGTTGGTTGCCACTGATGATCAGACTATATACCAGCAACAGGCAAAAGCACATAATGTCTTATTTGCCAATGCTCAATCTGATCCCCTATCTCTCGCTACTGCATCTATCGTTGCCGATACCCCTACTAACTTGGCAACTTGTGAAGCAGCACTGCCGTTGGACATCACCACTTTACGCGGCAATACAGAAAATCTACATTTACTCAAACGACGTGTGGCTGCTTGGAAAAAGCAATCTGCCGAAGAAAAAACTTGGGCTGGAGAAGTCGCTTGGCGACAAGCACGCTTATATGAACAGCGTCAAAGCCAAGGCAAACAAGGAGAAAATTTACAAAAGCAAATCCGTGATCTATTACCACAAGTAGACTCTGAACGAGTACAAAGAAAAATTGAACAAGTTCGTAGAATTGCTTTGCCCTCTGTACTGGAATCCTTACAAAATGGTTTTGAACGCCGCAATGGGCAAAAAAAAGGCACTGTATTAACTGATGGTTTAGCAGAAAATGCCCTTAAACAACGTCATATCCTGTTGACATACCAGCACCGTATGCACCCGGAAATTTCCCAATTTTCGCGTACACACATTTACCAAGGAACGGCATTACAAAACCCACCAGATATGACAGCACTTCGCCACTGGGAATATGATCGTTATGCCCATCGCGCTGTCTGGTTGGATGTGTGGTGGAAAAAAGGAGAGAAGGGCAACTGCAATAGCCAAGAAGTCGGGGTTATTCAAAAAGAAATCCAAGCCTTTCATCAATGGGCAAAACAAAATCCACATCCAGAAAATCAAGTCTGGACAGTAGCCATATTAAGTTTTTACCGCGCACAGGAAAAATTATTGCGTAAAGCTTGCCGTAAACTAAGTGGTCAACATCGCGCTTATCGCAACTTTTATCTAGGCGGCAACAAACAAAAACATGACGTGCATTTAGAAGTATGTACAGTAGATCGCTTTCAAGGACACGAAGCCGATTTAGTATTTTTATCTTTTGTCAAAAACCATCCGACAGTGTTTTTAGGTAGCCCAAATCGCTTAAATGTCGCCGTCACTAGAGCGCGTTATCAACTGGTTTTAGTTGGCAACCATAAACGCCTATCGAATGATCGTTATACAGAACTTAAGGCACTACTCAATATGGTGCCAGTCACCAACACTTGGAGTTAATTATTATGGAACTGGTTTTTCAACGCTGTTTGAATATTCAATGTTATCGCATCCTAGCAGAAGTGGCGCGTACACAAAAGCGGGACGAATTACAGGCCGTTTTATTACTTGCCCAAGAACGAGGACATATCTCTGCCAAAATGGTAGCTGATGAATTATTAGGCAATCGACCAGAAACAGTCGGCAAACGCCTAATACAAATTTGTGTAACACACAACTTACTAAAAGTAGAACAAGAGTCTAACTACGTTCTGACAGAAACGGGACAAACTGCATTGGAAAAAGAGAAAATCTTTATACCAGAACGAGGGACGTGGGAAATATGGGTGACTGATGATCTATTGTGGGCTAGTGCCTTAATCCAAATTAAGCCTTTTAATGAACCACCAGCATTTAAGGAAACTGGGAAATTAGAGGAAAGAGATAAAAACATGCAAAATCTTCCCGAGTGGATAGTTAAAAAACTACAAGGGCAGATCATCACACCACTTGCTGACGACAGAAACGCGGAATATCGTTTTGATAAACTGGCTGAAAAAGGAGAACTTGTTATCGCTCCCGACGCTAACATCACAGCAACTTTAACTATTGGTGATACCAGCGACTTGTTGTTTACAGGTAAAATTGTCAATAAAGAATGTCGTTACCAAGAGCAACACCCAATGACTTTTCAGTCAGCTTGGCACCAGATACTGCAACAACAAAATTGGCGAACACGCTGGCATACACAACAACAAGAGGCACTAGATGTTTCTTATCAGGACTTATCTGAACAAGAGCTGGCTAATTTTCACAAAGACTATCCAATATCAAAACCCGATTTAACCGATTTGGATAAATTTGATGATACCACCATCAACAATGTACCAATTGCTCCAGCTACCCAACAAGATGCAAGTCACTGGGCACATTGGTTACTGGAACGGAATACCAATCAGTATGTACTCAAGGGTGACTTTGAAACTATGCAAAATAAAGTGACTGAGTTTTTCCCTGATTACAAAATCACTTTTCCAGAGCAAAGCCAATTTGCACAACAGTTGCGTCAAACCAATCAGCGTGCCTATTGGTACTTACAAGCACCGTTGGATTGGCAGATTTAAGAACAAGGATATAAACCCATGACTACTAATAATTTGACAAAAGAATTTTCAGAATCCCAAGACTTACGCCAACGCACAGTCGGATGTCCCGTTTGGATACCCCGTCGTCAAAACACCTATCAGCGTCAAGAGGTACTAAACAAAATCTACCAAAGCGGCGAAAATC
>CAYFOB010000617.1:0-2803 GCA_964344525.1 uncultured Thiomargarita sp. | reverse complement strand
GCGCGGCGAAGCCGCGCCACAGGCATTCCCAAGCGGGAGCTTGGGAACGAGGCTGAGCTCCTGCTCACTCTTTTATACATAAGTATCTAAGTACTTGAAATCAAAATCAAAACCAGATCTGGCAGGTTAAAAACCAAACCTGCCAGGTCTGGTTTTGATTACGGACTTGTGTATAAGAGAGTGAACGGGAGCTTGGGAATGCATGCCCTTTGCACCGCAAAAGTGACCTTCCAATTTCCGCCATCCTGCAGTAGTTGTAGGTTGGGTTAGATTTTTTTGCGCCGCAAAAAAACGTAACCCATGGGTTTTAGAAACAGGATGCGTAACATCAATTCATAAATCTTGAGGGCTATTTGACTATATTTTTGTTCCTGTGTACTGGGAGATAGATTGCATATAGCGTTTCCCGATTGCGTGAAATACAACGTTCATAATATTTATTATTAGCAATCCTTGTAGTTGTAATGAACGATAATGTTTATTTCATGCACGTTCCGTAGTACTTATTTTCCCCAAAGCCCGAATAAACGCCTCATTTTCTTCAGGCAACCCCACCGTCACCCGCAAATGTTGTGGCATCCCATAACCACCGCCTATCGGGCGCACAATAACGCCTTTACGTAGTAAATTTTCATAGGTACCAGCGCCAACTTCCACCGCTAAAAAGTTGCCCAACGATGGAATATAGGCTAAGCCCATTTTTTCAAAAGCCTTTGTCAATTGTTGCAAGCCAGCACGATTGAGGGCAAGGCTTTTGTTAAGATATTCAGTGTCTTCTAGGGCGGCTGTGGCGGCTGCCAGTGCTATCGAATTAACATTAAATGGTTGTCGTACTCGATTGAGTAAATTAGCCACGTCAGGATGCGAGATTGAATAACCTACCCGCAATCCTGCCAATCCGTAAGCTTTTGAAAATGTGCGGGTGACGATGAGATTTGGGTAATTTGGTAGCCATTCTAAACTATTGGGATAGTTAGAATTTTCAGTCGCATATTCAAAATAGGCTTCATCCACGACAACAAGTACGGGCGGCGGTACAACATCTAAAAAAGCTTTTAGGTTGCTTTTATCAAGCCAAGTGCCGGTGGGGTTATTTGGGTTAGCTATAAATATTAGGCGAGTTTTTTCATTAATCGCCATTTGCATAGCTGTTAAATCATGTCCCCAATTTTTGGCTGGCGTGATGATAGCTGTTGCGCCAATAGCTTGCGTTACAAGGGGATAGACGGCAAAAGCATGTTCAGAAAAAATGACTGCCTGTGCAGGAGTCACAAAGGCGCGTGCGATTAATTCAAGGACATCATTGGAGCCATTGCCCAAAGTAATCATGTCCATGTCTACGCCATGTTTTTGGGCGAGGGCTTTTTTGAGCGTAAAACCATTGCCGTCAGGATAACGGGCAATGTCTTTTAAATGGGTTTGCACCGCTTCAAGCACTAACGGGCTAGTGCCCAAGGGATTTTCATTTGAAGCCAATTTGATGGCGTTTTTTATCCCATATTCTCGTTCTAATTCTTCAATGGGTTTGCCTGGTTGATAAGGTTGTAAACCTTGCACACCGGGGGCTGCAAGTTCAATAAAATTATTCATTTTTGTTAAGCGCACGGATAGGAACCAAGATGTTTAATTAAAGAGGTATGTTTTTCTAGTGCTTGTAAAGATTTAGCAACAGGTGTGTCTTTGATATGTCCTTCAATATCTATAAAAAAAACATATTCCCAAATGCCTTGTCGTGATGGGCGCGATTCAATCCGTGTCATACTCAGATTATTTTTTGCAAATGCTTCAAGTAAATGATATAACGCCCCCGGTTTGTTGGGACTGGACAATAATAACGAAGTTTTATCTTTGCCTGTTGGTGGCACATTTTGTTGTCCCAGTACAGCAAAACGGGTGGTGTTATTTACATCATCTTCAATGCGTGAGGCTATGATTTCTAATTGATAAATCTCTGCAGTCATTTTTCCAGCAATCGCGGCTGCGCCAGGTTCATTGGCTGCACGACGCGCTGCCTCAGCGTTACTGTTAATGGCAATGCGCTCTATTGTGGGCAAATGATTGTCTAGCCAACTGCGGCATTGGGCAAAAGATTGTTGGTGCGTATAAATTCGCTGAATTTGCGTCAATTCAGTTACTTTTGAGAGTAAATGATGATGAATTGGTAAATCAATTTCGCCACAAATTTTTAGCTGTGTTTTTATAAAACAATCCAAGGTTTGATTAACGCCGCCCTCTGTCGAATTTTCCACAGGTACAACCCCGTAGTGAGCAGTGCCGACTTCGACTTCACGAAATACCTCATCAATGGTTTGCAACGCTATATTTTGTGCAGCCTGTCCAAAATGTTTAGACACTGCCGCTTGTGAATAGGTGCCGATGGGTCCTAAAAACGCAATATTGAGCGGTTTTTGCAGCGCCAAACAATCTGACATGATTTCTCGAAAAATCCGCACAAAGGAGTCATTTGATAAAGGCCCTTGATTGCGCGCAATGACATTGCGCAAAACTTCCGCCTCACGCTCAGGTCTATAAAAATTGGGGTTTTCCTCTTCAGCATATTTCGCCTGTGCGACTTGCTTTGCTAAATGGGCACGTTGAGTTATAAGTTCTTGAATTTGTCTATCTAATTGATCAATATGGACACGAATGTTCGCTAAGTTGGACATGATGTGTTTAGACTGTTTTTAAATAAAAAAATACTATTTTAACTCATAGACAAGCCTTATTTAAAGAAAACTCAAAGCGCTATATTAACTGATGTTACGCATCCTCGTTCCCAAACTCTGTTTGGGAATGCCTGTCG
>CAYFOB010000616.1:0-2810 GCA_964344525.1 uncultured Thiomargarita sp. | reverse complement strand
CGGGGAAAAGGGGATTTGGGCACAGCTGAAATGGATGTGGCAGAAACTATTTGGGAAAATGACCCCGCCTATTTGGTGATGTTATATGATATCACTGAACGCAAACGAATTGAAATGGCTTTACAGGCAGAATTAGACAGTTTGCTAACGACAGGATAAGTTATAAAGAGGATAAAACCTAGGTTTTATCCTCTTTATAACTCATCCCTGTAAAAGAATGTGTCACATCAATTTGATCAGGATTCAAACAATTTGCCTTTCTATTTCTTCGACTAATCGCTTAATATTCAAAGGTTTAGATAAGTATGCGGTAGCACCCGCATCAAAACACCGTGCCTTATCACCGTGCATGGCAAGGGCAGTCACGGCAATAATAGGGGTTCTCGCTAATTGTTTATCAGCATCCACACGAATTTGCTTAATCGCTTCTAAGCCATCCATGCCTGGCATTTGAATATCCATTAAAATAATAGCGGGTTTGCTTTCTTTAGCACGTTCAATGGCTTCCGCGCCGTTGTGGGTGACAATCACTTGATAACCATAATTTGTTAAACCTGTTTCAACACCAACAATATTGGCTTCATTGTCTTCAGCTATTAAAACAACAGCACCTGCATGGCGAATCTTTATGTGAGTGGTGACTTCCTCTGAGAGGGTGGGCACCTTGTCACTTTCTTGCCAAGGGAGTGACACTGTAAATGTACTCCCTTTTCCGACTTCGCTTTTGACATTAACATGACCCTTGTGTAATTTTGCCAATTTATAAACGAGGGCCAACCCAAGTCCTGTGCCTTCATAGGGGCGGTTAAGACGACTGTCTATTTGCACAAAAGGTTGAAATAACTTATCCAATTCATGCGCTGGGATACCAATGCCTGTGTCTATAACACTGATGTTGACAACCCTATTTATTTCATCGCCCAACAATTCTAGGGAGACTTTACCTTTGTTGGGGGTAAATTTAACGGCGTTGTTCAATAAATTAACCAAAATTTCTTTGATAGCCCGTTCATCACCGAAAAGGGTTTTCACGTTCTCATCATAGGATAAATGCACAGAAATTTGCTTTTTCATAGCAATTTGTTTGACCATCTGCACACAGGAGCGACAAACGTCTTCAATAACAACAGTTTGTGGTTTTAATTCCATTTTTCCCGCTTCAATTTTAGAAAGATCAAGGATATCAGTGATTAAGGAAAGCAATAGATGGGCAGCTTCATCAATATATCCTACTGCCTTTATTTGTTTTTCATTGATTGCTCCATAAATCCCATCAGTCAATAATTCTGACATGCTAAGAATCGCATTCAGTGGGGTACGTAATTCATGACTCATATTGGCAAAAAATTCTTCCTTAAGGCGAGTCGCACGGGCCAATTCAGCATTGGCTTGTTGAAGTTGTTGATTGCGCTCAACAAGTGCCATTTTGTGGGTATACAGTTCTAAATAGTTATACACCTTACCTCTCAAAATTTCTGGCGCAAACGGTTTGGCAATAAAATCAATCGCACCGACTTCAAAGCCCTTGATTTTATAATAATCATCAGAATAGATGGCAGAGACGAAAATCACAGGCAAATGTTTATGTTCACTACTTTGGCGTAAAAGTTCCACTGTTTGGTAGCCATTCAGTTCTGGCATTTGTACATCAATGATGAGCAACGCAAAGTCGTGTTTTAACACTTGTCGCAATGCTTCTTTGCCTGATAAGGCGCGAATATATTCGACTTCTAAATTGGCGAGGGTTTCCTCTAGCGCAATGATATTTTCAAGTTTATCGTCAACAAGCAGTATTTTTGGTTTCATTTTTTTATTCCTTAACTGATGTTACGCCTTAGGTTTATCGGAAAAAAACCGCCGCCGCTATTATTGACCAATTTCCGCCCGTTTCCGCTCAGTAATATCATATAACATCACCAAATAAGCCTGCTTTTGTTCCCAAACAGTCTTAGCAACTGACAGCTCTGCAGTACCGATTTCAGCATTTTTTCGCACAATTTTGATTTCAAAGCGATTTTTATTAATAATCGGAATACCAAACGGTTGCCCCACCAATAAATGACCACGATAGCCCAACAAATTTTGCATAGCTGGATTGAGAAATAGCACAATTCCCTGTAAATCCACGACCATTATGCCCATTTGGTTTTTCTTGACTAAACTTTCTAAGGCTGCATTGGCTTCTTGAAGTTGTCGATTGCGGTCAATCAATTCCATTTTGTAGCTATAAAGTTCCAAAAACTGATGCACCTTACCTCTCAAAATTTCTGGCGCAAATGGTTTGACAATAAAATCAATCGCGCCAATTTCAATTCCCTTGATTTTATAGTAATCTTCTGAATAGATGGCAGAAATGAAAATCACCGGCAAATGTTTGTGTTCTCCGCTTTGACGCAGAAATTCAACTGTTTGGTAACCATCCATTTCTGACATTTGTACATCAATGATGAGCAACGCAAATTCGTGTTTTAACACATGTCGCAGTGCCTCTTTGCCTGATAAGGCACGAATATATTCGACTTCTAAATTAGCGAGGGTTTCTTCTAGTGCGATGATATTTTCAAGTTTATCATCAACGAGTAGTATTTTGGGGGTCATTTTTTGACTCCTTAGGTGAATTTAAGTACCTGTTCACAAGTTTTAGCACATTTTGGAGTCCAAAGCAGCGCATGGGTCTCCAAAGCGCTGCTTTGGACTCCAAAATACATGAAAATTCATGGTTCAATTTGGTTTATCCTTTTTTAAAAGTAATCCGTGTAGTTATTCTGTCGCCTTAGGAATAGAATAATTACCGCCATAAGCCTTAAAGA
>CAYFOB010000615.1:1780-2816 GCA_964344525.1 uncultured Thiomargarita sp. | reverse complement strand
ATCCATTTCAAACGCCTCAGGCTCTTCATCCATTTCAAACGCCTCAGGCTCTTCACCCGTTTCAAGCCTCTCTGTTTCCTGGGAAGATTCAACCGCCTCTGTTTCTTGAGAATGCTCACTCTTAAGCAAAAAAAAGGCAGAAATACTTACCAATAGTACAATGGCTAATAAAGCAATGATCTTTTTCATTTTTTTTACCTAAAATTAAACGACAAGGATTGGATATAAGCAAGGATAACCCCATTTTTATTTTTTAGCAAGTTTGATGACGCTGCGATTACCCAATCCTTGTGTAGTTTATCAAATCCTCAAACACCACCACTATGAACAAATTCATAGTACAGTTTTTCCAACTCATTTTTATGTTCCAGCTCCTCATTAGCCAAAAAGCGAAATAAATCCCGAATGGGTCCAGCTGGCGTTTCTTTGGCTAGGCTGGTGTATTGTTCCATCGCCGCTTCTTCTCGTCCCATTGCGTATCGAAGAATATCTTGTTCATCCGGAAAATCACTTAATTCTGGCAATTGTATGTAATCAGAAAAGCGGTGATCACTGGGCGGTGTCTGGATTAAGTCAGCTATGTGATCGTGCAGCGCAGGATGCTTGCTCAAGCTTTGGAACAAGGTTAAGTGGTGTTGCTCCTCATTCGCCAATTCTTGCACAAATGGACGAAAACGGTTGCTAACTTTGTCCTTGAGTGCGGAATAAAAGTTGAAGGCGGTTTGCTCAAAGGCACTGGCGGTTTCTAAAATTTCACCGAGTGTGGTTTTTTCTTTGAGCTTTTGGTAGCCATGTACAGGTTCGTTTTCTATCGTCATAGTGCTTTACCTTTTCAAGCTGGCAGTCAAAACCCTCTCAAGTAGGAGTCCAAACTTTGGGACAGCCAAACTTGAAGAGTGCTAGGGTGTGTCAGCAATAATTGATTTTATGACAAATACTGATGAATACTATTTGCTACGCGATGCCCTGCAGCAATGGCATGAATCACATCTGGTCCTTCTACCACATCTCCTGCCGCCCACAACCAGGCTTCAGA
>CAYFOB010000615.1:0-1770 GCA_964344525.1 uncultured Thiomargarita sp. | reverse complement strand
CTGTGATGATTGGACGACCTCGTTTATTCCATTCTAAGCGTTCAGTCAGTTCATTGCCTAAAAAGTCTAATTGTGGCGCTTGACCAATGGCTTCTACAATCATGTCCACTTCGTGGAGCATTGTATCGTTGTCATCGTATTTGGGATGAAAACGCCCTTCTTTATCAAAGATGGATATGCAACGGACTGTTGCTAAACCCGTTAATATCTTGTTGTCCACCGTGCAATAACGTGGCCCTCGGCTGGTAAATACTTGAATGCCCTCTTCAATTGCCTCTATTACTTCAGTTTCATCTGCAAGCATATTATTACGGGCTTCTAAAGCGGTTAGTACAATATTCACTTTACCAAACTTGTTGCGTTGCAAGCGAGCAAGGCTGCGGGCAATATCAAAAGCCACGTTGCCACCGCCTATCACCGCAATTTTTGGAGCGACTTCAATGTCTTCATTTAAGCTAATTCGCCGCAACAAATCAACACTAGAATAAACTTGGGGATGATCTGAATTGGGTATTCGCGTCGAGCGTCCTTGATGTAGCCCAATGGCAATCAACGTTGCGTCAAAATCTTTCTCCAAATCTGTCATTGTTATATCTTGACCAATCTGGACATTGCAACGAATTTCAACGCCCATTGATTGAATCACGTCAATATCCTCATCAAGCTTATCATAAGGCAAACGATATTCAGGAATACCATAACGCATCATGCCGCCCGGTTTCTCAAGGGCTTCAAAAATTGTCACAGCATGCCCTTGACGCGCTAAATCGAAGGCACAAGTTAAACCGGCGGGTCCTGCGCCAACAATTGCAACCTTTTTACTGCTGGCTGGGGCGATATGACCATCTGAGGCAATTTGCTTAATGCGCTCATGAGAGAGCTTATCCATTGCATACCTTTTGAGCCAACGGATACTGATTGGATCACCGCGCCGCCCTACTGAGCAAGCGGCTTCACAACGATGTGTACATACGCGCCCACAAACATTGGCCAGTGGATTAGTCCGATAAATTTGTCGCACCGCCTCTTCTATCTCACCAGCCCAAATGGCGCGAATGTATTCAGGTGCGTGCATATGAGTAGGGCAAGCATCATGGCACATGCCACATTGAATGCAACGAGAGGCTTCCAATAAAGCCGTTTGATCATCAAAACCTTGAACAATTTCGACAAAAGAATTTTGCCGCTCTGAAGCGTTCAATTGGGGTATATCCTGACGCTTTAAATCAAGCAAATCGGAATCGCTAGATTTTGCCCAACCTTTGGCAAAACCTAAGCCGTGCATTCCTTTCTCATCAGGAAGAATAAAATACGTATTCAAATCCAAACCAACATGTACATATTCCCGTGACAATGCCAACGAACCGGTAGGACAAACATCGACACATAAGGCACACCAACAACATCGCCCATAATCAATCGCAGGGCGACGCGCTTTAATGCCCTGAATCGGATTACTCGCCAAATCCTTTATGTCTACCATGCGAATGGCATGATTATCACAAATCGTGGCGCAAGTACCACAACCAATACACTTTTCCCAATCATTAAGATGGAAACCGCGATAATTAGGCGCAGCGGGACGCGGTTCAATGGGAAGCGTCACCGGCTGTCGCCCAAGAAAACTTAAAGCTTTTAGGGGGGCTAATAGACTGTTCATAATAATGATTGATGATAATGGCTTTAAGAGATGAGCATTTTATAATGTTTAGGGGGTATGGCGCAAAACCTTGTTGCATTTTTCTTAAATAATTTTGAACTGTGGTTCTT
>CAYFOB010000614.1:0-2821 GCA_964344525.1 uncultured Thiomargarita sp. | reverse complement strand
TCCTATATTAGTACTTAATAATATTTTTATTTACTAACTTGAACATCGAGTGATAGCAATTATCAAGCACTTGGGGTGACTGTGTTACCTGATGCGGCTTCACTGTATGCCAAAGCTGAGCTCATCATTAAAGTGAAAGAGCCACAAGCCGCAGAATTAGAATATTTACATGCTGAACATCTCTTATTTTGTTTTTTGCATTTAGCCGCCTATCCTGAATTGACTCAAAGCTTACAAAAAATCGGGTTGACGGCAATCGCTTTTGAAACGGTGGCAGTGCAAGGGCAATTACCTATATTAACACCTATGAGCATGATTGCGGGGCGTTTGGCTGTGCAAATTGGTACAAATTTATTGCATCAACCGCAAGGGGGGAAAGGGATTTTGTTGGGAGGCGTGACTGCCAGTGCGCGGGGTAAGCTTGTGATTTTGGGGGCTGGTGCGGCGGGTAGTCAAGCCGCTCGTGTGGCGACGGCTTTAGGCGCTAATGTGGTTGTATTTGATAAGCGCTGGGATCGTTTGGCAAGCATGCAAGCTTTGGGACACAATGTGACTGTGTTATATCCATATCATGAAACTTTGCGCGATGTTGTGCGCGAAGCGGATTTAGTGGTTGGTGCGGTCCTGATTCCGGGCAAGCGTGCGCCCATTGTGGTTGATGAAGAGATGGTGTGTAGCATGCAGCCAGGTAGTGTGATTGTTGATATTTCAGTTGATCAAGGCGGTTGTGTTGCAACAACGCATCCCACCACTTATGCAGATCCAACTTATGTGCATGAAGGGGTGACACATTTTGCGGTCACCAATATGCCAGGCGCTGTGCCTCGCACCGCTTCACAGGTTTTATCAACGGTTCTATTGCCCTTTGTGATGGGATTGGCGCAACCTGATTGGGTAGAAAATGCGGCGTTGTGTGGTAGTATTAACGTACAAGGTGGGAAAATCGTGCATCCGGCGTTAATTGAATAAACTCTTTAACAACAGGGATGAGTTATAATATGATTTATCCTTTTTTATAACTCATCCCTGTTGTTTATTTTTTTTTATCTCCATGCTAAGACAATGATTAAGCAAAATATATTTCTCATTTCTGCAATCCTGTTGATAGCAGGATGTGCAGGTTTGGATATTAAACATCCAGATGATGGATGGCAAGTTGTTGAACTTTCTCGTTCACCGCTTGCCCCTTCCTCAGAGGATCTTGAGGAAACGAAGATTTTGGTTTCCAAGTTTGAGGAACCAAGTAATGAGACGCTCAAAAAAATTTCATCATTGGCCAGTTTGGCTGATGCAATGACAGCAAGTACTGAAAAATTGATCAGCGAAGTTGGGGTGGAAATTATTGATCGCCAAGATCCTGCCGCCGTTCTTTTAGCAAATGAAATCCAGTTGGCAGAAGCGCAAGGTCGTAAGGGGGTTTATGAAGGACCCAAGGTTGCTAAATATACATTTTTCGGTCGTATTGTCAGTGTTTCTACTGATGCTAAATATCAAGCGCAACAGAAAAAACAAGCCGCAAAATGTCAATATGAAGCGAATGTGACTGGCATACTTCGTATTTACACCGTTATGCCTCGTGTCAAGGTGATCAAGAGTCTTGATTTGCGAAGTAGTGCGAGTACGAGTGAAGATGCTGGTAGCCCTTCTTGTGATGAGAATCCTGAGAAGCATACAACCATCATTCGTACTGCAGGCGAAAAAGCGGTAGAAAGTTTGCGTAGCGAATTTGAAAACTTTTTTTTGCCCACCGGGTATATCACTGAAATGCGTACAGATGGTAAAAAATACATTGTAAAAGTATCCATCGGCAAAAAACAAGGTCTTAAAATGGGAGATCGTGTTCACATTTTTACAAAGAAGCAGTCAAAAACTTCGTTGGGTATCGTAGATGAAGAAGAACGGAAAATTAATAGTGGTCAAGTGACGAATCAAATCGCTGATAACTATGCTTGGATTTTGATTGAGAAACATAAAACGGCTGAAGAAATTAAGTTGGGGGATATTTTTAAAGTCACTTTTGAAAAAGAAAGTAGCTTTGATGCTTTGAAGCGTCAGCTAGGAATGTAGGTTACGCAAAGCGGCGCTTTGCGAAGCGGCGCTTTGCAGAATATGTGGTGTTATTAATATGAAAAAAAGTTGCAAAAAATTGTTAAAAAGCGATTACTCCTCATTTTGGGTGGTAATATTCGCATTATTTTTCCTATCAGCTTGTGTGGCAGATTTAATCGAGAATCTAAAACCAAACCAATCTGCAGTTCCCAACTGGTACAATGAGCCGCCTCCAGATTCTGAGGGCTATTGGATTGGTGTTGGCAAAGCTTCAACCACTCAGCAAGCTGAAAAACAAGCGTTATTGGCTATAGCAGGGCGGGTTAATACAACCATTAAGTCCCGCTACAAACAACAGACGCGTGCTTTTCAGGATCAAACGCAAGAGTCTGCCTATTTGGATTTCGAGATGACTACTGATGAGGTGACTTTTAGAGACTTTGTCGTGGAACAACGTGTGAAAGCTAACAATCAGTATTATGTTCAAGTTAGAGTGAACAAGGAGAAATTTTTAAATAATCTCCAAAATAGCTTGGCATTGCTTAATCAAGAACTTGATCATCTGGTGTCTGATTTGGCAAGAGATTCAATTGTTGTCCGACTTAAAGCCTTGCAAACGATAACAAAAAAGCGAGAACAAGCTGAAAAGCTCGCACGACTTCTCAATGCTTTTAATAAATTGCCAGAAGACATGCCGTTTTATTATTACGCAGAAATTAAACATAAGGAAAGTGAAATTCGTTCGTCTGTCAAGTTTCATATACAGTACGAC
>CAYFOB010000613.1:0-2823 GCA_964344525.1 uncultured Thiomargarita sp. | reverse complement strand
GGCCTGGAAATTTCCGCCATCCTGCACTAGTAATTTAGTTGCCTGCCCACAAGGATATGATAGATGAAAGATTTTGAATGGAATGAAGAAAAAAATCAATGGATAAAGGAGAATCGGAATATTTCTTTTGAAGAGATAGTTTTTTTTATTGAAAATGGGGGTTGCTTGATACTTATGAACACCCAAACAAAGAGAAATATCCAAGACAATCTATATTTGTTGTTAAAACGGATTCATATGTTTATTTAGTTCCTTATGTTGAAGAGGAAAAGTATTATTTTCTCAAGACAGTTATTCCTAATAGGGAAGCAAAAAAGAAATATATGGAGGGAAAAAATGTTTAAAAAAGATTATAAGTTAGATACAGAAGAGCAAGAAATTCTTGATTCTTTTAATCGTGGGGAGTGGCTCTCAAAAGGGGAAAACTTAGAGAAATATAAAAAATCGGCAAAACAAACATTCGCAAAAACGCATGGCGTTAATTTTCACCTAAGTGAAAAGGATTTCAGAAGTCTGCAAATGAAGGCTATAGAAGAAGGAATTTCTTATCAAACATTATTATCTAGCATCGTTCACAAATATCTGACCAGTCAATTAAAAATGGCCTAAATGTGGAAAAGAGAAATAAAAACAGATGATCAAACGTTAATATGTGTGGAATTTGTGGCCTCTTTTCAATTTCAAAACCAGAACGAGAAATCACTCTGAGTAAAATGATGCGCTGCCTCGCACATCGTGGTCCAGACGGTGAGGGTACTTATAGCAGTAAACATTTTGCTTTGGGTCATCGACGGTTAGCAATTATTGATCTTGAACATGGTAACCAACCCATGCAATCAGCTGATGGTCGTTATGCGCTAGTATTTAATGGTGAGATATACAATTACTTGGAACTGAGGCAAAAGCTTATTCAACAAGGCATTCAGTTTAAAACATTTTCAGATACGGAAGTGTTGTTACAATTGTTGATTCATAAAGGGATTGCAGCCTTAAAAGAATTGAATGGCATGTTTGCCTTTGCTTTTTGTGACACTCAAACCAACCAATGGTTGTTGGCACGCGATCCTTTTGGAATTAAGCCATTATACTACTGCGTTTTACAAAATGAAATTGTGTTTGCCTCAGAAATTAAAGCCCTGCTTGAGCATCCTCAAATTCATGCGGAGCCAAATTGGAAAGCCATGCAACACTATTTTACTTTTCAATTTTGTCTTAATGATGACACCTTGTTTTCAGGCATACAGAAGTTGGAACCCGGTTTTTATATTAAAGGACAGCAACAAAAAATCACACAAAAAATTCGTTATTGGGAAACCCATTATCAGGTTGATGAGCACCATACGGAGGAGTATTTTAAAGATCGTTTATTAGCACTTTTGCAAGACAGTGCGCGTTTACAAATTCGCAGCGATGTGCCGCTTGGCGCTTATTTGTCAGGTGGGATTGATTCCAGTGTGGTTGCCAGTATGGCAGCAACCCATTTGGGCACAAGCGTCCCTGTATTTACCGGCAAATTTATAGAAAGTGCAGCGTATGATGAATCACATTATGCCCGCATTGTCGCTGATAATATTGAAGCTGAACTCCATGAAGTCATCCCCACAGCAGAGGATTTTGTCACTTGGCTTCCTAAGTTGATTGAAGCGATGGACGAACCCGTTGCAGGCCCCGGTTTATTTCCACAGTTTATTGTCAGCCGTCTGGCTTCAAAGCGTGTGAAAGTGGTGTTGGGTGGACAAGGCGGTGATGAAATTTTTGGGGGTTATGCCCGCTATCTCATCGGATATTTAGAACAAGCCTTAAAGGGGGCTATTTTTGAAACCCATGAAGAGGGCAAGCATGTAGTCAGTCTTTCTTCAATTATTCCCAATTTGCCTTTATTAAAGCAATATCATCCTCTTATGCAACAATTTTTCAAGGAAGGATTGTTTGATAACATGGATGCCCGTTACTTTCGTTTGATTGATCGTAGTCCAGATATTTTGCAAATGCTCACAGGGGATGCCTTGTCTTCTATCCAACCTGAAGAAATATTCAGTGATTTTCAAACCATTTTTAATCATCCTGATACATTGTCATATATCAATAAAATGACCCATTTTGATCTGAAAACCCTCCTACCCGCGTTGTTACAGGTTGAAGATCGAGTCAGTATGGCAGTTTCTTTAGAATCTCGGGTACCACTGTTAGATACTCGAATTGTGGATTTAGTCACCAGTATGCCACCTCCTATGAAATTTCATGCGGGCAAAACCAAACACATTCTTAAACAAACGGTGCGAAATTTATTACCTTCTGCCATATTAAATCGAAAAGATAAAATGGGTTTTCCTGTTCCCTTAAAAGAATGGCTACAAGGAGGCGTAGTCAAAGATTTTGTTTATGAAACATTGCTTGGGAAACGTAGCAGAGAAAGGGGATTATTTGCACCAACCGCTTTAGAATCACTAATGACACAAGAAGGCGCATATGGTAGACAACTTTGGGGCGCTTTATGTTTAGAATTGTGGCATCAGGTGTACATAGACTGCTAAATCTGTTGAGAAATTAATTGCAGGCCTGTCATTAGAAGAGCAATTAGAGTTTTGGCGTAAACGAACCGAATCTCTGTTGGAACGCCAAAGAAGATTGGCTAAAAAACAAGCTATTGCCTAACGATTGCATCCTGTGGACGCTTGTACCTCGTGCAGTTGATGTTACGCACTCTTGCCCCCCTAGAATAACTACAAGGATTATATTTAAGAAGGGATAAGTGATGTTACGCACTTTTGTTCCAAAACCACAAATAACGGAAAGCGATTACTTTTAATACGGGCACCGTCA
>CAYFOB010000612.1:0-2823 GCA_964344525.1 uncultured Thiomargarita sp. | reverse complement strand
TTTTCTGAAAAGGTAAAGAGTCTTCTCTCATTTTTTTCCAAAACAGCCTCTTACTGATGTTACGCATCCTCGTTCACAAGTCGCAAAGCGTTGCTTTGCACTCCAATCGTATTTTGGAGTGCAAAGCAACGCTTTGCGACTATGGTTTGTGAACAAGAGTGCGTAACATCAGTTAATAAAGGATAAACCACACAGATGAAGTGATTTTGACGGTGCCCGTATTAAAAGTAATCGCTTTCCGTTATTCATGGTTTAGGAAATAGACTGCGTAACATCAGTTATTAAAGTCTCATTCCTAAGGCTTGGCAAAAAATAACAGAGACAAAATGCCATTGAGCAACATCTTGATCTAACTCGTATTGGGGGGAAAAAAAAATAAAAAAAAATTTGACATTGCTATTTTAATATTTTACAATGCGTTCACCTTTAGTTAGGGCGATTAGCTCAGGGGCAGAGCACTGCTTTCACACGGCAGGGGTCGCTGGTTCAAATCCAGCATCGCCCACCAAATATCCCTTCCATATTCACTCAAATAAGACAAAAAGGGGATTTATTCTAGTAACCCAATTGTTGCAATATTTCTTGCGCTTCAATATTTCCCTACCCAGCCGCTTTTTGAAACCACTTAAAAGCTTCTTGATAGTTCTGAGTCACACCTTGCGCACCTGCATTTCCCTGCCGCTTTTTGATACCATCTGATGGCTTCTTGGACATTCTGAGTGATAGTATATGATAAAATCCAAAATTTAGTTTGGGCGTGCATTGATAAATCTATAGTTTTTATATGAAAATATAAGTAAAAAACGGCGTGGCAATTGTTTATTACCACAACAAGCGTAAAGTTTAATCACCAACTTTATCAGCACTATGCCAAGGAGACATTTATGTTTTATAGTGTCGAAAATGATATGAAAGACACCCAAAAAAAAATGCTTAAATTATTGACTTTAGAAGAAATACTCTCTGAACGTCCACAGGAAGAAGTGGTTAAAGCTTTTACATCGCCAAAGGTGCTACAAGCTATCCCAGCATCAGAATTGCTCAAATATATGCCTATTGAGGTCATTGAAGAATATCTAAACAAGGCAAAGCAATAAATGGTTTGAATCAGAATTGACAGATTTATTCTGAAAATTCTGATTCAAACTTTCATACCTGAAAATCAATTGTCCATTTAAGGCTTGAATATATCGCCAAGACACAGCATTGTAAATCACAGAATAACTCATATAATAGCTATTAACCATTTTATTGATTTATAATCGCTAAAATGTTCTCTCTTACACACCCCACATGAAATACAACTCATTCTCAGCCAACGAGTTAAACTTTAACCAAACAACAATTTGCAGTAAAACAAGCTTTTAGACGGAGAGTAACTATTTATTGCTATGGATTAGGTGTTTTAAAATCATTCCTTTGGTATTTTTTAATATGCCAAAAATTTCTCGAATATCGTTTTTTGTTGCATCAAAAGCAAGACTGGTTGAATAATCCAACCCCTCTAAAATGACGAAAAACCAAAGTCGCCCCATCACATAACAACCATAAATGGGTTGATTATCATCATTCAATTTTTGGGCAGCTACCATTGCGATTAACAATTGCCCCAATGGATCCCCTGATGATTCATGCTCCTTTTTAAATTCATGAATAAAAAAGTAGGGCTGTTTGGGATAACGTTTACCACTCGCAACGAGAAAATCGACGATGCCTGATAATGTTTCGTTATTAATTTCCACCGAAATTTCTCGCTCTATAAAAGATTGATATTGTTCTTCATCAAAGTTAACTGCTAATAACAATGGAAATATAAATTTGCCCTTTAATTCCCACTCGTTCCAATCCCACACATGATCCTGTAATTTATCACGGAGCTCATCAAGCATATTTTCCTCAGCAGGCGTTAACGTAGCCGTTTCATTTAACCACTGATTCAAGCGTTCATGGTGTTTTCGCATCACTACATTAAAAGTGTCCTCAACTTCAGCAATTGTCCATTTTGAAAAGGATTTCATTGTAGATACCTCATAGCTCATGTTACGTGCATCGTGGCAGTGAAATTGCATGCCCCGAAGCGCCGGTTCAAAAATTGGATTATTGTTGACTCACGTTAGCACCAATCTTAAACTTTTCAGCTATATAACCAACTCTATCAACAATATCAGACACATTGCTAATGTAATAATTATTTTCGTCAACATACAAAATAGCGTTTTCCAGCAAAAAAAATTCCCAAACTTCACCATCTGTTATGATTCCATAAACCTTGTCCTGCTTAAACTTTTTTGAAGTCGCATACATTTCAGCTAAACATTGACCTAAACCCTCAGATAAATTACTTTTTTTCACTTCAACCACTGAAATAATAGGTGAAATAAAATCAACATCATCAAGCGCTAAAGCACAATCATATTTACCGTTTAGCTGGTATGGCAAATCTGGTGTCTCTTCTTGGCTAATTTCTACTTGCGGTTCAAAAAATAGACCTAAATCGTAAACATCACTTGCTTCCCATAAAATACGCGAAACTAAAAGACTTCCCCGTGTTGCTTCGTTATCTGATTTTGATAAGTTAATACGGGAAATCATCTTTTTAACAGTTGTTTGCAAAGTTTGATAATCCCTAGTGCTTGGCTTAAAACCGTCAAATAAGTTCCAGTTTTTCAGGACTTTGATTTTAAAAATCACTTTTAAATCAGCCATTGAGGATTTTCTATATTCACTAAATGCCATTGGTATTGCTCCAGAGTCAAAATTCATTGATGTTTCTAGTGCAGGATGGCGGAAATTTCCAGGCCACCTACACTCGAAGCAGAGCTT
>CAYFOB010000611.1:0-2829 GCA_964344525.1 uncultured Thiomargarita sp. | reverse complement strand
AAAAAGTGGTATCACTTTAACGTTTGTGGGCTTTAAAACAACCAAGAAGCCTAGTGCAGGATGGCGGAAATTTCCAGGCCACTCGAAGCGGAGCTTCGGGGCATGCATTCCCAAGCGGGAGCTTGGGAACGAGAAAACCTATTTATTCTCGTTCCCAAGCTCCTGCTTGGGAATGCATTCATCGAAGCTCTGCTTCGAGTGTAGGTGGCCTGGAAATTTCCGCCATCCTGCACTAGGTTTTCAAATTTTGAAGATGGATTGACTTTAATCAGTTATAATGTACTTTTGCCGAATTCTGGAAAAGCTTGGTGGATCTATAAATACTACCAATCAAATACGCCTGATGAGCATCGGGAATGGCCACACAGACAGAATTTGTTAAAAAACTACTTATTGGATGCATTGGCAGATATTGTGTGTCTTCAAGAAGTTCATGGTGATAGCTTCGATAAAGATTTTGCTTTTTTTGGGGTTGCCGGTTACGATCATGCCTTACACAAAAAACATCGCTTTAGAAACGCGACCTTTTGGCGCAAGGATCGGCTGGCGCTAGTCGATGTACAACATTTGGATAGAGTCCTTCTCACCCTATTACGAAGCCACAATGACAAATATGTCTATGTGGTTAATTGTCACTTAACCGCAGGGGCAGCGCCCGATCGCCGCTTGCGCCAAATATTCGCTAGTCTCAATCGGGTCCATAAAAACGCACAGAAACTTGAACAAAATTCTACCACGACCATTGTTTGTGGAGACTTTAACAGTTCATCTAACAATACGGCTGTTCGTCAGTTATTGCTTAATGGGGAAGTTGATTCTGACTTCAGAGAAAAGGATTACCCTGATATTCAGATCACCTCGAAGCTTAAACGACAAATGTTGGGTTCCTTTGCAGATGCTTATGAACTGGGTTATGGTAGGGATAAACAGCCTCCAACCCTTTTGCTTCCCTTGTTAGAGGTGCGCTTTATCAATCCAAATACTGGCGAACTGACCCCAAAGTTTGTAAAAGCCATCAGTACA
The DNA here is from genome assembly GCA_964344525.1 of uncultured Thiomargarita sp. Classification (GTDB taxonomy): domain Bacteria; phylum Pseudomonadota; class Gammaproteobacteria; order Beggiatoales; family Beggiatoaceae; genus CAYFOB01. The sequence continues at coordinate 1,806 of CAYFOB010000611.1, read as the reverse complement.
ATGTTTGCGTTTTTTTCACAAGGGGCTGATGTGATGGATCAAGCAGCCGTTGATGCATGGTTGAACAAAATTAACAGGGATCCAAAGCGAGGCAGTGAGTATGATGATGCAATGAAAATATTTGAACAAAAAGGAAATCATACGCTGACTTTATCTGAGTTTTTGTCAATATATGAAAAAGGGTTGCGAGAAGGAAAGTTTTGGAACGTTCACCATGATATGCAGGTGTGTGGTGTGGCCATTGAAGCGCCTTCTACGCAACCCTTTGAGGCGTGCTTCGATCATATCTATTATACCAATCAAACATTGGATTTGCTAACGGTGCGTGAGCCACTTAATGAAGAGCAAAAGAAGTTGGTCTATGAAAAAGGAGAAGTGTTGCCTAATTCTTGGCATCCATCGGACCATCTGCCACTTGCTGTTGTCTTCCGTTGGCTTGGGGGCAATGAGCATTGAATCAGAGAATAAGATCATACAGGAATCAAATAGTTGATATTATTCAATGTGTTAAAGTCAAAATACATTTTTTTTAATTGCCATTTTTAGGTTATAATAAAAATTTAAACCAACGAAGGAGACATATGACTACCGAAAATCCTTATCAACCCCCTACCAGTGATCTTTCTGAAAACGTCGTGGGGCCAGCCGGTGGAACGCTGAGCGATGGTATAAACGGTAATTACGACTTTGAGATAATGGATGTTTTCAAAGAAGCGTGGCAAAAAACCTCTGGGATTAAGGGCACAATATTGGGTGTAATGCTGGTTTTTATGGTTGTGGTTTTTACCATTAACCTTGCCACCATATTCGTTGTGAGCTCCCTTAGTTTACAAGAAAATATTATGGTGGCAATAATCGACCAATTGATTTTTATGCTTGTTGTATATCCCTTTATGGCAGGTATTGCAATGCTCGGTGTGCGTCGTGCTGTGGATTTGCCGGTGAGTTTCACAATGGCTTTTGGATATTTTGGGTACACAATATCTCTTGTTATCGCTGGAATCTTGATAACGATTTTTACTACGATTGGGTTTGTATTGCTCATTATCCCGGGCTTGTACTTGAGCGTCGCTTATGTGCTTACTGTTCCCTTAATTGTTGAAAAAAATTTGGGGCCTTGGCGAGCTCTGGAATCCTCACGCAAAGCCATCACCCATCATTGGTTTAAGGTATTTTTTACCTATTTTATTATGGGTATTATTGTTATTATTAGCAGTATTCCTTTGGGCATTGGTCTCATTTGGACCCTACCCATGATGGTCAATGTCGCTGGCATTTTGTATCGCACTCTGTTTGGCGTAGAAGAAGCCCGTCAGAGCTAGTGCAGGAAAGCGTAAATTTCACCTACACTAATACCTTGTCGTTTTGGTATGTTTATTTATTGCTTTGAGTGCTAAAGCTTTTATATATGTTACGCAACCTTGTTCCCACGCAAAACGCTGCTTGGAACGATTTTCGTTCCAAGCAGCATGGTGGACAAAACGAGAAGACGTCTAGTGGTTGCAGGGGAAGTATCGAGGTTTCATCAATCAGCGCATAGTCAGTGGACGATCCCATAATCCCTCTTCTTTTGAGAATAAGAGACGAAAATCATCCCAATTTTTGACACTTGGATGAGTGGGCAAGTCAATTTTGAGCAATCGACCAAATGCTTCTGGAAAATCCGATTGTTTAGAAGGCATACCTTTCAAAGCCCCAAGTGAAAAATTAAAAACAGCAAATTCTTCAGGGTATTTAAGTCCAATGGCTTGTTGTAAGTACTGAACCATGAATTTTCATGTATTTTGGAGTCCAAAGCAGCGCTTT
>CAYFOB010000610.1:0-2831 GCA_964344525.1 uncultured Thiomargarita sp. | reverse complement strand
ACCAAAACCGTGAACATGGAATGGGAAAATGTCTTTTGTCGCGCCATTGATTTGACTCCTGATTTGAAAATTGATCAAGCAGCAGAATTGATTATTGCTGAGCTTTATGATCCCAATGTGTTGATTGCTGAAGTCGGTTATACCTTATCCAAACGCACAACTCCCATAGCTGATCCAACAACTGCAGCTGGGATGGTTGTCAAAAAACCTGATGCGCAAAGCGTATTCATCGTCAGCGGTGGGGGTAGAGGTATTACAGCACAATGTGTGATCAAATTAGCCAAAGCTTTTCGCAGTCGATTTATTTTATTAGGGCGTACCAAACGCGCCGCTATCCCAGACTATGCACAAGGCATTGTGGCTGAAAATGAATTAAAAGCCAAAACGATTGCTCACCTTAAATCTCAAGGCGAAAAACCAACGCCTATCAAAGTCCAAAAAATCGTCAAAGACATTTTGGCGCAACGAGAACTTGATGAGAATTTGCAAGCCATTGTCCAAGCCGGTGGACAAGCTGACTATGTGGATGTGGATATTTTGGACGTACCAAAACTGAGTGCCACCCTCAAACGTTTTGGTCCAATCACCGGACTCATTCATGGCGCAGGCGTTTTAGCAGATAAATTCATTGAACAAAAATCAGAACAAGATTTTGAAAGAGTGTATGGCACCAAAGTTGAAGGCTTGCAGGCATTACTCAGCAGTTTAGACCTTAATCAGCTTGAATACTTAGTATTATTTTCATCAGTGGCTGGATTTTATGGCAACCTGGGGCAAGCGGATTATGCAGTAGCCAATGAAGTGCTCAACAAATTTGCCCACTACTTTAAACGTCAATATCCCTCCTGCCATGTTGTCTCCATCGGTTGGGGTCCATGGGATGCTGGCATGGTAACACCAGAACTCAAAAAAATGTTTGCACAACGCAAAATTGAAGTGATTCCAATTGATGTTGGCACGCAAATATTGGTTAATGAATTGAGGGCAGGAGAAACCACACAAACTTTGGTGGGCAGCTCTTTAGTCACCTTATCTGGCGAATTAACAACAGAGCTACAAACTTACCGCATCCGTCGCAAGCTCAGCTTACAAGCCAATCCATTTTTAAATGATCATGTCATTGGTGGACATGCCGTATTACCCACCACTTGCGCCATCGCCTGGCTTAGCAATACCTGCGAACAACTTTATCCGGGCTATGTGGTTTCCAGTTGTGAAAATTATAAAGCACTCAAAGGCATTGTTTTTGATGAGACTTTAGCAAGCGAATACATCATTGATTTGAAAGAAAATAACAAATCGGTAACTGAGATTGTGCTTTCAGCCACCATTTGGAGTCAAACCGCCACCGGTAAGCCGCGCTATCATTACAGTGCTCAAGTCACCATTCAACAACAACTTCCCTCGGCGCCTACTTATGAAGGCTTTGATAACAGACAAGATGAAGCGTTTATCAATTTATCACCTTATCAAGATGGTACTTTGTTTCATGGTCCTTATTTTCAAGGGATTAAACAGATTTTAAATCTCACTCCCAAAAAACTGACCATGAAGTGTGTTTTGCCAGCGGCTGATGACAAACAACAAGGGCAATTTCCAACCCTTGGATTTAATGCGATTGCAGCCGATGTAGGATTTCAATGTATGTTGGTTTGGGCACGGCATTTTTATCAAGCGGGCAGTCTGCCTTTATTGTGTCAAAAAGGCGAACTTTTCCAAAACGTGCAAGCAGGAGAAACGTTTTACGTTTCGATGGACGTACAATCCAGCACCGACAGCAAATTGGTGACTGACATCACTTCCCATGATAGCCAAGGACAAGTGTACTCACGGGTATTTGGTGCCGAAGTCACGATTAGCAAGCAACTGAATCATTTATTTGTACCCTCCTCTGTGCGTGATCCTGCCACTTTTCTACCATTTTGGCACCGCTTCTTAGGTGGTAGCAACCCAGTTGGAGAACAACTATTGATGGCGTTGTTTCGGCGTTTTGTTGGTCAACTGAGACTGGACGACACTTTTCAAGCGCTCAAGGGAAAACCGGTGCTTTATTTAGCAAACCATCAAGTCGGGGTTGAATCTATACTTGCTGGGTTTAGCCTTTCTGCACTTTCTGACTGTTCCATCAATGTCGTGGTAAAAGTGGAACATCGAGACAGTTGGATTAGTCAACTATTTGATCATCTCTACTCTTATCCCATGCTCAAAGATCCAAAATTGATGATCTATTTTGAGCGCGACGATCAAGTGTCCATACTAAAGCAACTGAGCAACATCAAGGAAGTGATGCAAAAACGTTCCCTACTCGTCCATGTTGAAGGCACTCGCACCCTTAGCTGTCGGGAACATGTCAAAAATATGAGTGCCGTTTTTATTGATTTAGCGATAGAATTGAACATACCTATCGTGCCCATAGGTTTTGTGGGTGGATTGCCAGTTGAACCGTTAGAAACGCGCTTGGAGTTTCCTGTCGGTTATACCCACCAACATTATTGTTTAGGAGAAGCGATTTCTCCAGAAACCCTGAAGCGTTTAGCCAATACCGAACGAAAAAAATTGATTTTAGAACGCCTAAATAACTTGGCTGAAACAACCACAAAATCTACCCCCCATGCGGCTGATCATGCTTTTGAGCAGGAAGTCTGTTTGTGGATGGCACAAACTGGCGTCTCAGAAACAACGGCAGTGTTGTATAAAGTGCTAGAAGAATTATCAGACTCCACAGCTGAGCTTCACACCTTAATACAAGGCATTCGCACCGGCTATTTGAAAGTGAATGAGTCACCGGAAGGACGTTGGTTAGGGCAGTTTGGGCAATGGTTGGCTGAAGG
>CAYFOB010000609.1:0-2834 GCA_964344525.1 uncultured Thiomargarita sp. | reverse complement strand
GGTTATAGAACATATTTCATTTTAAAAGTCAAGTTTTTAATTTAAAAGACACATTTATTAACATATTCCATTTTAAAAATCAAGTTTTTAATTGATGACACGCCCTAAGCAGAGAACAATTTGAAAAATTTCGTCCCAAACTGGAAGCTGCTAGGAAGAAAACCAAACCCAGAACCGTTGATTTGTATGAAGTCTTTTGTGGTGTGTTATATCTCCTAAAAACGGGGTGTCAATGGAGAAGGCTTCCAGGAGACTTTCCTAAATGGCGAACCGTGCATGAATATTTCAGGATTTGGAGTGAACGGAAAGAAGGACAAGAAGAAAGTCTTTTGGAAAGCCTTTTGAAGGAATTAGTGAAAGAAGAACGTTTAAAGTTGGAACGTGATGAAGAAACGAGTTTCGTCATTGTTGATGCTCAAAGTGTCAAGAATACAGATACTGCGAAAGAAAAAGGTTATGATGCTGGATGGTTGTAGACATTCTAGGTATTCCTCATGCCATTCACATCACAACGGCTAATGTCATAGATAGAACAGGAGCAATAGAAGCTTTTCAATCTCCTTTGAGTTCTCTTGATGCTGTTGAAGTCGTTCTGGCAGATGCTAACTATACAGGAGAACCTTTTGCCAATAAAGTTCATGCTCTTTTAGGAGGTGCTTCTGTCATTATTGACAAACGGAATCAACGTCATAGCTTTGAAGTGATTCCCAGCAATCCCATTTATGGAGAAGTGATTATTCGTAGCCTCAATGCCATCATGGATGAACTTGTTAAAGCGCCCACTTATTTTATCAATGGGCGATTGGATATGAAAAAATTACTCAGCGATTTTCAACAATTTTGGAGAAAAAATAGCGAAATACAATTTATATTGTCGGCTGTTGAAAATGCGCCATCATGGCGCACCAAACCTCATCATATCTCAAATAACACTTCTTTCAAAATATAAAAACGGGTGACTTCCAAATTGTCTGAAAGTCCAAGTTTTTTAACAGCTTTTGGGTTCACAAGATAATAACCCAACGTCACTTTAACCTTGTCACCACCTTGCAGTTTAAAAGCGTAAGGCACTGCACGTTTTTCATTTCCTTGGATCATCGTATTTTTTATAACCTGATTAGCCTGCCATGGCATAGCAGGCTTTCCATTTTTACCAATGATACGCACAAAAACCTCATCTTTTAAGCCGATGATTTTACAGCCTCGAACTACCGTTACTTTTAGTTTGGCGAGGCGCAACGGATGCAACAGCAAAGCATGCGATGCTTGATTGTCAATATGAATGGTGAAATTCTCAATATTGCGAACCATAGAAATGTCAATATATTTTGAAAGCATATCGGCATCTGCATGCGCCCCAGGAAAGCCATGAAAAGCATGCGTCTCTGTCTGGCGCACCACAGAAACCGTTCCTTTGACTTGTGGCATATGGCAGCTCACACAATTGGCGCCATCCATTTGATTATCAATGTTTGTTGAGCAAACATTGAGCCCCCATTTATTTTGCTTATGGGAATGACAACCGATACAAACATTACCATTTTTAATGTGGTCATTATTTTCATTGGCGATAGCGTGAAATGGCGAATCAATAACCTTTTCTCGTGTGCCATAGTAATGCTTCTCTTTGGGATCAAGAATATTGGTATTGGACTTCGGATGAAGTTTGATCTCCTTGATACGGTGACAATAGGCACAAGCGATCATTTGGTTATGTGTTGGATTATTGACATCAGGCAACGCCCCTGTTGTCAGCATCGCATCAAGATTATCCGCCGCTGGCGTATGGCATTTTCCACAAACATACTGCTGCTTTTTTAAGTTTTTTGGATGTTTAGCCCAAACTGCGCTATGAACAGGATCTGTAAAAATCGTGCTATGTGCATGCATGGAGCGACTATATTCATCATAAATATGCACATGACAGGCTTTACATGCCTCATTCGGCGCAAAATCAAGAGCGTTACCTGCCAATGAAACAAGCATCAGGAGTGAGAAATAAAATATTTTCATATTGATTTTAAGTTGGTCAAAACGAAATTAACCCATAATAAGAACAAATAAATTATACAATATTTTTTCATATGCTCAACATTTGCTAAAATGAGTCGCAAATAGACACCTCATCAGTCCCAACATTTTGTCAAAAACTTATCTGTTGACAGTCTATTTTACTGTCAGGAAAAATTTATTTTGCAACAATTTTAATGGCTTTTTCAAAAAATGGTATTTGTTTTAAGCGCTTTTTTAGAGTTCAAACAAATACCATTTTTTTACAAGGATTACTTTTAATAAAGGATAAGTCTTGCGCCACCTCATCGGTGGGGTTTATTCTTTATTAAAAGTAATCGCTTTCCGTTATTTCTACTTTCACACACAAAATGAAAATTCAAACAAAAATTTCCAGCATTGTTTTCATAGTGATTTTAATGACAGGAATAGTCACCATCACAATGAATGCTATTCTTTCAAAAAACACGATTGAAACTGAAGTTTATAATCATTTAAAAGGTGTTGCCACCTCTAGGGCACATCATATTGAAACGCTTTTAAATAGCCATAAAGAACTTGTTGAAATATTAGCAACAGAAAGGACATTTATAGATATTGTCACAAACAAAAGTGCTATCTGGAGCGTTGTCTATGCTAATGAAAGAATAAAAAGCTTAAGACAATCTGAAAAAATGATTTCTAAAATAACAGTTTTGGATAAAAATGGTGACATAGTTGTGTCCAGTCATCGAGACGAAGCTATTGATCAAACAACTCAAACAGAAATTTTTACATATGGCCAAAAAAATGTTTATACTCGATGTTCAAGTTAGTAAATAAAA
>CAYFOB010000608.1:0-2845 GCA_964344525.1 uncultured Thiomargarita sp. | reverse complement strand
CCATTTCTTAAAGAAATGGTATTTGTTTTTTTTTAAAAAGACAATTTGTTAAGTGAGTGAATTATGAAATTTGTTGACGAAGCCACCATTGAAGTTGTTGCAGGTAAAGGTGGAGATGGTTGCCTCAGTTTTAGGCGCGAAAAATTTATCCCATACGGTGGACCCAATGGTGGCGATGGTGGCGATGGTGGCAATGTGTATTTGGTGGCAGATGCTACTTTAAATACTTTGGTTGATTTTCGTTTCAGCCGCCTATTTCGTGCCAAACATGGTGAACATGGCAAAGGTAGTGAATGCACCGGCAAAAAAGGTCAAGATTTGTTTATAAAAGTGCCTGTGGGTACTGTGGTTTTTGAGGTTGATACAGAAGAATGCTTGGGCGATTTACTCAAACCAGAGCAAAGATTGTTAGTCGCAAAAGGCGGACAACATGGTTTAGGCAACGTTCACTTTAAAAGTAGCACTAACCGCGCGCCACGCCGCACCACGCCAGGTATGCCCGGTGAGGCACGTACTTTACGCTTAGAATTACAAGTGTTAGCCGATGTTGGCTTGTTAGGTTTACCTAATGCAGGCAAATCGACTTTTATTCGTGCCGTCTCTGCCGCCCGCCCAAAAGTCGCTGATTATCCATTTACCACTTTACATCCCCATTTGGGGGTAGTCTCTATTGAAACGGATCGCAGCTTTGTTATTGCTGATATTCCAGGTTTGATTGAAGGCGCGGCTGAAGGTGCTGGCTTGGGAACACGCTTTTTAAAGCATTTATCACGCACCCGTTTATTATTACATATAGTCGATATTGCACCGTTTTCGAGTGAACCTGTTACAGATATTATATCGATTAGTCAAGAACTTGAAAAATATAGTCCGGAATTAGCAGCCCGCGAGCGTTGGTTGGTGTTAAATAAAGTGGATTGTTTAGCACCCAATGAAGATTGTCAAGCCATTATTGATGAATTAAACTGGCAAGGGCAGGTGTTTGAAATATCGGCGCTATCAGGGCAGGGATGTCGGGAATTGTGTTATCGCATTATGGCGTATTTGGAAAATTGATAAGAAAAACAGCAACATGCAAATTTCAAATTTCACTATCAATCGCGCTGAATCCACACACTGGAAAAGAATAACAGCGCTACTCGTGTTAAACCTTTTATCAGCTTGTAACTTGCAATCAAAGCTTGAGAATGTAGAAAATCTACCACCGAATAAGGAAGAACCATCTCATAAGGGAATAGTCTTTCAGCTCAAACCATCAAGCCATCAAGCTTCCCCAAAAGGAAAAGCAATATTCTCCTCATATACTGGCAGCTATGCCCTCTTGGTTGGCGAAAGTGATTACTCCTTTTGGACAGATTTAAAAAGCATCCCCAGTGAATTAGCCAAAGTTCAAAACCTTCTTGAATCGAAAGGTTTTAAAGTTGAAATTTCTTTCAATCTCAATGCCGAACAATTAAGTAAACGCTTTAAAAAATTTATTGATGAATATGGTTTTGACAAAAACAATCGCCTGTTGTTTTTTTACTCTGGACACGGACATACACGCAAAGAGAAAGGCTATATTGTCCCGATTGACACGCCGCTTCCTGAGGAGGATGAAAAAGGTTTTTTCCAAAAAGCGGTCAAAATGGATGAGGTGCTCACTTGGATGCGACGGATTGAGGCTAAGCATGCTTTATTTCTATTTGACAGTTGTTTTTCAGGAACTGTGTTTAAGGCGAGGGCACGCGTTAAAGTGCCTCGATATATCAATGAAGCGGCTGCACTACCAGTACGTCAATTTATTTCAGCTGGGAGCGCTAACGAAACCGTACCAGCAAAAAGTGTATTTACACCAGCCTTTATTGATGCTTTACGTTTTGGTTGGGGTGATATGAACAAAGATGGTTATGTGACTGGGCAAGAACTTGGATACTATTTGTCGACTAAAGTCCCAGAACACAGTCAACAAATCCCCCAATATGGCAAAATCCATGATTATGAGCTGTCACGCGGCGATTTTGTATTTGTCGTTGGTGAAAATACGATGCCCCAATCCAAACCAACGTCTGTACCACCTCCAAAAAAAGTTAAAGCTTTTGGTAAAATATTTCGTGATACCTTAAAAGACGGCAGTCAAGGTCCCGAAATGGTTTCGATACCCGCAGGTTCTTTCGCCATCGGGCGTTATGAACTTCGTTTTGCTGAATATGACAAATTTGCTGAAGCCACTGGCAGAACAAAACCAGAGGATAAAGGTTGGGGGCGTGGAAATCGCCCAGTCATTATGGTTTCTTTGCCTGATGTGATTGCTTATACTGAATGGCTTAGTGCGCAAACTGGAAAAAAATATCGTTTACCGACAGAGGCTGAATGGGAATACGCAGCCCGTGCAGGCACAAACACAGCACGATATTGGGGCAACAATCCTGATAAGGCGTGCGATTATGCGAATGTCTATGACACAAGCGCACAACAAAAAAAAGATTATAGTTGGGGACATCATAATTGTACTGACAATTATAAACTTCAAACGGCTCCAGTGGGTCGCTTTAAACCAAACGCTTTTGGTTTATTTGATATGTTGGGGAACGTTTGGGAATGGAGCTGTTCCCAATTTAATAAGTGTTTTCTGCGAGGCGGTGCCTGGAACGCGCCTCCACCAGAGGTGCGTTCGGCGTACAAGGAAAGTTGGTCGCCTTCAACCCGCTCTGCTTATGTGGGCGCGCGAGTTGTTAGGTTTCAATAAATCTGTTTTATTGATCAAAATGCCTCAGCAACAAAGTTAAGTTTGTTGGTTTAATGCTATTTACTGGTGTTACGCATCCTCGTTCACAAGGAGCAAAGCTATGCGAAGCACTCCAAA
>CAYFOB010000607.1:0-2864 GCA_964344525.1 uncultured Thiomargarita sp. | reverse complement strand
CTTTCTCGTTTTCTGAAAAAGACTTTTCATTTTTTCCAAAACAGCCTCTTAAAATTCACAAAAGTTGGTAGCATAACGGTGCAGGTTAGTGAAAAATATGATAGAAACTTACTTCACTTTGAAGTTGAAGACACCGGCTTTGGCATTGCGTTTGAGAAATTAGATGATATTTTTGAACCTTTTGTACAGGTTAGTGCTGTTCAACAGGGTCATGATGGTATTGGCTTAGGTTTGCCGATTATTTACAAATTTGTCCAATTAATGGGTGGGAGCATAAAAGTGAAGACTCAAGTTGGGCATGGTACCACGTTTCAATTCGATATTCCATACCAAGTCAGCAAAATGATTGAAACCCCAACGATTGAAAAACGGGTAATTGCTTTGGAACCCAATCAACCTTGCTATCGTATTTTGGTTGTGGATGACAAATGGATGAATCGACAACGATTAATCAAGCTTCTTAAGCCGTTGGGTTTTGAACTGCAAGAAGCTGAAAATGGTCAAGACGCGATTGAAAAGTGGAAAAATTGGCAACCACATTTGATTTGGATGGACATGCGAATGCCGGTGATGGATGGTTATGAGGCTAGCCAACGGATTAAAGAACACCTCAAAGGTCAAGCCACTGCTATCATTGCTCTAACTGCAAGTATTTTAGAAGAAGAACGAACGGTGATTCTTGATGCGGGGTGTGATGATTTTTTGCGTAAACCTTTTAAAGAGGTTAACATTTTTGAATTGATGCACAAACATCTTGGTGTGCGTTATGTTTATGAAAATTATAACGAAGAATCAAATGATGAAGACAAAATAAAAATCGACAATCTCCGTTCAGAAATTTTCAAATTACCTAACGATTTGTTAACTGAATTGCAAGAAGCAATAGATACTGCAGATTTTGAAGCGACATTGTCTGTTATTCCGTTAATTGAGAAGAAAAATAAACCATTGGCTAAGACATTAGGGCAATTAGCTCATGCTTTCCGTTTTGATATACTTCAAAACGTTTTTGAAGAAAATCAGGATAAATCCTAACACTGTTTTTTGTATTTTGAATTCAAAATCAGTAACTACAAGGATTAGTTTTAAAAAAGGATAAGTCAAAATCGAATAGAAATTGCGTGCCTGCTTTTGACTTATCCTTTATTAAAAGTAATCCTTGTAGTTATTTACGGTTTTTACAAAAAAACCTTAACCTGCCCCATTTCTTCCCCATCAATATCCATCAAATGCACTGCACAAGCAATACATGGATCAAAACTGTGAATAGTTCGCAAAATTTCAATCGGTTGTTTGGCATTGTGCAAGGTATGTCCTTTGAGTGCGGCTTCATAAGGTCCAGGTTGTCCTTTAGCATCGCGTGGTCCGGCATTCCAAGTGCTTGGGACAACTGCTTGATAATTTGCTATTTTGTTGTTTTCTATCACTATCCAATGCGCTAAAGCGCCACGCGGTGCTTCCATATATCCCACACCTTGTTGAGTCCAAGAACTGGGTTCCCATTGTTGTTCATTAAATGTTTTGGTGTTTCCCGCTTTGATGTTGCTAATCAGCTTGTCATACCAAGTTTGCATGGTGTCAGCAATAATTTTGGTTTCCAAGGTACGGGCTGCGGTGCGTCCCAAAGTGGAAAATAAGGCTTCTATTGGCACATTCCGGGTTTGCAAGGTATGATTTACAAGTGCCTTGGTTTGTTCATGATCATTGGCATACAACATCAATATTCGGGCTAAAGGGCCAACTTCAAGCGCATGCACTGCGCCATCAGGTCCTTGCCAACGGGGCGATTTTAACCAGGAATATTCTTTGTCAACATCCAACTGGCTGTAAGGCGGCGTGGGTCCTGTGTAATTCAGTTCCGTTTCACCTTCGTAGGGATGCAAGCCTTTGTCTTTGCTACCGTGATACCAAGAATGGGTGACGTATTCTTGAATTTTGTTAAAATCCAGTGGGTGAATTTTGCTTAAGTCACGATTTAAAATCACGCCTTGTGGGATGAAGTCTAAATCTCCATAAGTCATGAAATTCCCCACTCCTTCGCCGATTGTTGCCCACTCTTTATAAAAACCAGCAATTGCAAGGGTGTCAGGTACATAGACTTGATCTACAAAAGCCTGCATTTCTTGAATGATTTTTTGTACTTGTGCCAGGCGTTTGGCGTTGATGGCAGAATCGGAGTTGAGATCAATGGGACACGGTACGCCACCGACTAAGAAATTGGGGTGAGGATTTTTTCCGCCAAAAATGGTGAGGATTTTGGCCACGTCGCGCTGCCAAGCAAGGGCTTCAAGATAGTGAGCCACCGCCATGAGATTCGCTTCTGGTGGCAGCTTGTAGGCAGGATGTCCCCAATAACCGTTAGCAAAAATACCTAATTGTCCTCCTTCTACGAAACCTTTGAGCTTTTTCTGCATGTGAGAAAAATAGCCGGGTGAGGATTTGGGATAATTGCTGAGCGATTGGGCAAGTTCTGAAGTGGCTTTGGGATTCGCGTTGAGGGCAGAAACAACATCTACCCAATCGAGGGCATGTAAGTGATAAAAGTGCATCACATGATCATGGACGTATTGTCCTGCGATCATCAGGTTGCGAATCAATTCTGCATTCGGTGGAATTTGATAATTGAGCGCATTTTCTACCGCCCTCACTGAGGCGATACCATGTACAAGCGTACATACACCACAAATCCGTTGAGCAAAAGCCCAAGCATCACGCGGATTTCTACCTCGTAAAATAATTTCCAATCCGCGTACCATGGTGCCAGAGGAATAAGCAGATTGAATGGTTTTTCCCGCTTCGTCCATTTGTGCTTCAATACGCAAATGGCCTTCAATGCGGGTGATAGGATCAACGACAACACGTTG
>CAYFOB010000606.1:0-2876 GCA_964344525.1 uncultured Thiomargarita sp. | reverse complement strand
GCCACAGGCATTCCCAAGCAGGAGCTTGGGAACGAGAGTGCGTAACATCAGTTATAATAAAATGATAATAAGTGTTTTATTAAACACGCATAACCAAGCTTTTTTTTACCATCCAACCGTCATGTCAAAACAACTTAAAATCTATCCCATTCAAATAGAACTAAAAATTGAGGGAATATCCTTAAAACACACAGAAAATTTACGTTTAGCTCTTTTAGAGTTGTTTGCCAAAAATCCCGAAATTCTTGAAGAGAATAAATCACCCCAAGATATTCTTCAAATACTTGGTTTGATTGAGAGTCAGCCTCAAAAAGGCAAATGGGCAAAAGTTGCAGAAGAATTAGCAACAAAAGAGATTCTTCCCCCAGAAGCCAATGAAATCTTAGAAGAGGGAAAAAAATGGAGACAAAGCTTTCATATCCCAAGAGAAAGCTTGGCTCTTCATTCAGAAGACAAATGAACAAAAAATACCTTTTAGATACCTGTATCCTGAATGCTTTAAAAAAACCAACAGCCGATGGACATATTCAAGCAGTAACAAGATTAAATGCTTTAGATGATGACGATGACGTCTACATTTCTATATTGAGTATTTTTGCTCTACCCATTATGTTTTTTTAATTGACGCTAGCTTTTGATAAACTATAAAATTTGTAATTGAAGAAATGTGAGAAGAAAAATGTCTGATGAAATCGAATTACCAGTTCTCAAATATGAACAAAATGGAACAACGATGTTCTTATTTCTTGCACAAGCAAAACTCATTTATGAAAAATTTGCGGTATCCAGAAGAATAGATGACAAAGAACTTGGTTATCAACGATCATTTTCTTCAAATCGAATCCGTCAAATTAAAAATTATCTTTTGAAAGAGAAAGGCATCATTCCCAATTCTATCTTAGTCAATATTGATTATGGCAAATATCGCTATGATGAATCAAAAAATTCCCTAGCCCTCAAAAATGAAAACGCCATTGGTTTCATTATTGATGGGCAACATCGGATTAAAGGTTCCTACGAAGCACAACCGGATTTGATACTCCCCGTTGTAGCGACAGTTGATTTAGAAATCAAAGCTCAAGCGCAACTTTTTGTGAAAATCAATAGTACCCAAAAAGGGGTTCCCTCCTCTTTATATTTGGACTTACTTGATCTGATTGATGGCGTTATTGAAGATTTTGATGATGAAAACGTTCCTGCCAAGCTTCGATCTATTGAAATTGCCAAACGTCTTAATGAAGATGAAGAAAGTCCGCTTTATGATTTAATCCGATTAACCGGCGAATCTGGAAGAGGTATTGCCCTGAGTGAATTTGTCACACATATTGAGCAATATGTTGATCCTAAAGATGGAAAACTACTTGATTATGGATTTGAACAACAATATCGAATTTTCAAAATCTATTTCAAAGCCATCAAAGGCGTTTTTTTGGAACAATGGGATGATCAACAAACACTTATCCTAAAAACGGTTGGGTTTGGTGGGCTCATGAAAGCATTTTATGACATATTTACACTTGTCATACAGCACCATCAGCAATTTTCCACTGAAGTCACCATCAAAACTTTTGAACTCATCAAAGACTTCAAATTTAACAGTGATCATTTACCAGGTGGCGGATTTCAAGCCCAAAATAATGCCGGAAAAAAGATTGTTTCTGAACTAAAAAAAGCCATCCGAAAAAATGTCAAAATGAATCTTGAAATATTAGAATAGGATTCCTTAAATGAATTTTTGGGAAATAGCAATTGCATTTAAAAACTGCAATGGTGATTTATCCGTCACCTTAAAAGATTACCTGTAAAAAACAAAATTACTCACCACAAGCGTATGAATCTGGGATAAGCTGTTATAATCTCAAGAATTATATTCTTTCAGATACGGAAAAGCTTTGGTCAAAAGCAATTATTAATGCCCTGTGTGCTGATATTTTACTTCAAAATGGCTATGTGAGTTGGGGATTGGTTACCTCCTATTATTCTAGTGCAGGATGGCGGAAATTTCCAGGCCACTCGAAGCGGAGCTTCGGGGCATGCATTCCCAAGCGGGAGCTTGGGAACGAGAAAACCTATTTATTCTCGTTCCCAAGCTCCTGCTTGGGAATGCATTCATCGAAGCTCTGCTTCGAGTGTAGGTGGCCTGGAAATTTCCGCCATCCTGCACTAGCTTTTTCTCTATACAAGCTTTGAATAGATTACAACTGAATTTTAATCTATGGACTCAACATTCGATAATTTGCAATAATATCAATTATGTGCATCAAGAAGTGAAATTTTTAAAAGTTGATCAATCCAAAGGTTCGCATGAAAATCAATTCCATTTGTTTTTTCAAAACTATCAAGTATTTAAAAATAGAACGGGCATAGACAGATACTGGAATATTGGACTCCAAAGTAGCCGATATGGCTTTGAACCTGGGATTAGAAATGAAGTCAATTACTCTCTTTCAGAAAAACACTTCAACGAATTAACGATTAGCCCAAATGAACACAAACGCATTTTGAAACAACTACGTCAATCTCCTTTTTTGGATAGGCAAAAATCTAATAAAACTATTGATAATATTGCCAGAAATTCACTGATGCTTTGTCTTTCAAGAATTAGAATGATTGCTTATATTTTAAATTATATGGCAAACAGCAACAATGAGTATAAATCTTATTTCTTAAGAAATGTCAAAAGCCGTCTGGATGCCATTGATAATAATTATCCTAACCGAAGTGATTGGATTTATAGCCTTTTAAAAGAATGGCTTTGTTTTTCTCCATTGGAAACGGATGACTCAGTTTAAGGACTTCAAGTTTGACCTGCGCCTGATTGTTTAGATTTTACCTGGGCTTCTGATCAAATTTGTTTGCTGACTGATGATGGTAGT
>CAYFOB010000605.1:0-2877 GCA_964344525.1 uncultured Thiomargarita sp. | reverse complement strand
TTGCTTTCAGCATTGTCTCTAAAATTGTACCTTATGCAATCGGGAAACGCTATAGCTCATTGTCACTTAGCAGCACCAACCTAGAAATAACATTCTTAAGTTGCCGAACATTCCCTGGCCAATCATAATTCAGGAGGATGTCTTTGGCTTCGGTGCTAAAACCCTGAATTGCTCTCTTCGCACGCTGGGCCTTTTTGTCAAGCATGGTTTGGGCGATCTGGAAAATATCGTCCCCGCGTTCACGTAAGGCTGGAAGCTTAATATTGATAACATCGAGGCGATAATAAAGGTCTTCACGAAAATGCCTCTTTTTGATTTCTTCCTGAAGATTTCGGTTAGTAGCACTGAGAATACGAGCATCTACCTGCTTAATTTCATTGCTACCCACTTTATTAAACGTACCCGATTCCAAAAAACGCAGCAGGGTACTTTGCATGGGCATATCCAATTCGCCGATTTCATCAAAAAAGAGAGTGCCACCATCGGCCTTCGACACAGCACCCACCCGATCACTGATGGCCCCAGTAAAAGCACCTTTAACATGGCCAAACAGTTCACTTTCTATTAAATTTGGGGAAATTGCTGCACAATTGACGATTACAAAAGGCTTATCCTTACGCCAGCTTTCTTGATGAATGGCATTTGCACAAAGTTCTTTACCTGTGCCAGTCTCTCCAGTGATTAGGATCGAGTCACTAGCTGTGGCAACCTTATCAATAGTTTCGTAAATGTCCTGCATTGGTAAGGAAGAGCCAATCATCTGATGATAGCTGTCGCGGGGTTGTAACAGTTGATTTTGTATATTTTTCGTCAATAAAGTTGAATTTTCCATAAAAACTCCTGCTATTAGTAAAAAAAAACGCTCATCTAGGTAAATAGGTTTTCACCGGTTTACCCAAATGAGCGTAAAAAAAAAATTTGAGGCACCCTTCAAAGTAGCGATAGTTTGTATGCACAAATCGGGGGATTTATCCACATAAATATAAAGGTTATTTGTTATTAGTTATCAGTTAAGATTTATATAAAAAGTCCCGAAAATTTTTGCCTCAATAGGTAGAAGGACTACATCTGTTTGTTTTGTTGGAAAATTTTTTTATTGATACATAAAAAATATTTATTTATATTCAAAGAACCGCGCTGACACAGGGTTTTAGTGGGATTGATTGGCTGAAAGGGGATGCCAAAGCGAATGATTGATGATGTGTGATGGGGTATAGGGAGGTGTTAAGACAATCAGTCCGCGCACTAACTGATATGGCGCGAGCCACCGTTTGAGATTAGTTTAGGTGATGTTTTCTTGCATAGGCCTGAAACTGAGGGATCAGTTTTTTGGGCAAATCGCAAGCCCGCAGCTTTGCTACGGACTCCAAAATACTGGAAAATTTGTGCTTTATCATTCTTTTTTATTGAGAAACAAAGCAAGCCATTCGTTATTTTCATTAAGTATTTTTTGTTGTTCTTTCAGTAAAAGTGATAACTGAATTTGTGTTTTGTTCTGTAATTCAATTATGCTTTGATAGTAACTAAGTAAGCGTATTTCTTCAGCACGTTGTTGTTTGTCTAAACGGTGTGCAACAAGTGGAGGTCGATTGAGTTTCAAACGTTTTATTGTGAAAGCACCGGTTGATGTCAAGGGACAAAGGGTGCCATCAAGTTCAGTAAAATGTTTTGAACGTGATTCACAACGCGGATTCCATAATGATGGCTCATTAGGAAGTGTTGGCCAGTAATCAGCTTTATATTGGTTGCAACGGATACAACAATAAATTAAGTTTTCAAGGTTATCATCACCTTGTTGAGAACTTGGCTGAAAATGGTCAATTGTGAGTTGTCCTCCAGTATTTGTTTCGGTGACACCACAAAATTCACAGGCAAAATTTGCACGTTGTCGAACTTGATTTCGAGTATCAATTGTGATTGTCATTTAACTAAAACTCAATTGCTGAAGATATTGACGACGTAGTTTGATGCTTTCACGTTTTAAGGCTTCATTTTCTTTCGTTATTTCTTGCACTTGTTTTGTTGCGGCTGTTAATTGACTTAGTGCCGTATCCACTTGCGTTCGTAAATCTGTTAGTTTTGTGTCATTATTGGCATTCAATAATATGTCATTTTCCTTTTTATCTTGAAGCGCATACCATTCTTGTAGTAATGATTGTTCTTCATTAGTTAGTGGTTTTCCTCGTGTGGATTTGTCGTGTAGTTGTTTGGCAGTGTTGTCAGAAATCATATTTTTTTCCTTGTTGTGTAGTGGCACCGTTTACCATGATGGCTGTTTAGCAAAAATCAACGTTTGTGATCCGGTGATTTTTTTTTAATCCGCAACTTTCGTTGTTGTATTTGCGTCTTGGTAAATTTGTGTCAAAATTTTCAGAAAAAATTTTTTATGCACCAACGTTTACCCGCCTTAAAATCCGTTCCAGTTCTCTCAAAATCCGTTCGACATTTTTCATGTTGGGGAGCCGTTCTGTTGATAGTGCCATTTTTTTTAGTTGCGGTGCATTTAGGGCATTTTCAATCCGACTATCCCAGTCTAAGATCATTTCTTGTAGTGCTTTAGTTTGTTCCACATGCTCAATCAAATGCCTTATTGCCCTTTCAGATCGTGGCGGTATTCTCCGTCTTTCGTTTTCCCACATGGATATTGTGTTGCCTTTGATCCCAAGTAGTGCTGCAAGTCGGACTTGAGTAAGTCCCCAGTCTTCGCGCCATTTTTTGAGTTCTGATCCGGTCATTTTGCCACTAAACGCCTTTCCAATAACGGCATTGCTTGGCCCGCGACAATGTGGCAAGTCCACTCTGGCAAAACACATCGTCCGCGACTATAGCGTTTCCCGATTGCATAAGGTACAATTTTAGAGACAATGCTGAAAGCAA
>CAYFOB010000604.1:0-2891 GCA_964344525.1 uncultured Thiomargarita sp. | reverse complement strand
ATTTATGTGATTGATCTGATTATTATGAGGGTGCTAATGCGGATTTTTTCCTCAATCATAAAAATCACAGTTCAAAATGACAAAACTTCCATTCACTTCCTCAACCAAGGACACTCCATAATGCTATTAAAAATAATTATACTATTAGCTGTGATTTTAATTAGTTTGATTGCTTGTAGCTCTACACCATATCAAATTAGAGGTGTAGCAGAACAATTAGACCAACAAACCCATTATTATTACCAAAAAGGATTATACCAAAAAGCTTTTAAATCCTCTAAAAAATCCTTCCTAATCAAAAAAACGATTTTAGGAAAAAAGGACTTAGGCACTATTATTGGTCAAAATAATTTGGCTGAATTGCACAAAAAGCTAGGACATTTTTCTAAAGCTTTAGATTTGCTTGAAAAAAACTATGCTTTATCTCAACAGTATTTTGGAAAACAGCATAAAAATACTGTTCAAACTTTGAATGATCTCGCTATCATTTATCAAAACCAAGGGCGCCTAGAGGAAGCTTTATCTTTATCCCAACAAAGTCATGAATCGATTAAAAAGATTTTGGGGGGAAACCACCCGGACGTTTTACAAAGTTTGCAAACTATTGCTTCAATTTACAGGGATTTAAGTCAATTCTCAAAGGCTTTATATTATTCTGAACAAAACCTCGCAAAAAGACAGGAGGTGCTGGGAAAAGAAAACACAAATACGCTTGACGGTTTAGAAAATTTAGCCACTCTTTACATGAACTTAGGAAAATTCTCTGAAGCTTTACCACTCTTGGAACAAGTTTATTTTTCAAGAGAAAAGCAATTAGGAAAACAACACCCAAAGACTATTCAAAGTTTTGCTAATCTGGCAAAAGTTTATCAAGCATTGGGGCGCCATAAAGAGATTTTGCCATGGGTTGAAGAAGTCCATAATCTATTAGTAGCCGCACTAGGAAAAGGACATCCTGAGACAGTCAAAGGATTGGGTAATTTAGCCCAAATTTATCAAGAGTTAGGGCAGCTAGAAAAGGCTTTACCCTTATTTCAAACCAGCTATGCGCTTTCTGAAAAAAATTCAGAATTAGGAAAAAAACACCCATATACTATTCAAAGTCAGGAAAATCTAGCGCTAATCTATAAAGATTTAGGGCAGCCAGAAAAAAGCTTACCTTTGCTTAAAGCAGTCTATGATCATTTTAAAATCAGAGAAAAAAATGTCAAAACGATAAAAGCACGGCATAATTTAGCAGAAGTTTATCTAGGCTTAGGCAACTTATCAAAAGCCTTACCCTTATTTGAAAAAAGCTATTATGATTTCAAAGAAGTGCTAGGAAAAAGACACCCAGATACACTCCTCACTATGGCGAGTTTAGCATCTGCTTATGCCAAAAAAGGTGAAATTAATAAAGCCATTAAACATTTTGAAGAATTTGTGGACAATGCAGAAAAATTAAGAAATAGCAACTTATCCGCAGAAAATCGCCAATCTTTGTTTAAAAAATGGGTACCTGGCTATTTTATGCTTTCCAGTTTATACCTGAGCCAAGCTCACCCTGAAAAAGCATTTTTGATAGCAGAAAAGACAAAAGCCCGTACCTTGTTGCAATCTATGGCAGCAAAAATCGCTGCTGAACAAAGTGGACTCAGCAAAGAAGACAAAGAACAATTGCAAAAAAACGAAGAAGCGCTAGCTATTTTGAATGATCGCATTGCGAAAGCCCAAGAAAATGATCGTTTAGATGAAAAACTGGCTTTAGAAAGCGACAAAACCAAACTCGTTCAAAAGCTCAACGAATTCCATCAGCAATTAATGGATAGATATCCCAAATATCAGCAACTCACTCAAGTGCAAATGACTGGTGTTCAAAAAGGAAAGCAATTATTGCCAGAAAATGCGATTTTTATTAACTACCTTGTTGATGGAAATCACGCCTTAGCGTTTACATTACAAGCTAACGGAAAGCTCACCACACATGATTTAGGTGAACTTCCTAATTTTGCTAAAAAATTGGAAGAGTACCGTCTTGGGTTGGCACCTATTCAAGATCGTGCTAGAAATCTACTTTTTAGACCACCATCTTATAAGCCTATAAAAAAACAAGAAAACCTAGCGCAAGGCCAAAAACTTGGAAAATTTTTATTAGAGCCACTCAAAAACATCCTCAAAGATAAACCACACTGGATTATATCACCGTCAAACGCTTTAGCATTGATACCTTTTGAAACCTTGCCTTTTGACGGAGAAGAACAACCTGTTGTTGTTCAACACCAAATAAGCTATGTGCAATCCTTATCTATATTAACACTCCTACAAAAGCGCGGAGAAACATACAAAGCGCTTCAAAACAGAGGCAGCTTATTGGCGATGGGGGCACCTATTTATGAAGGCAACACAACGAACAATGACAGAGGTGACCCCAGCATTGCGCGTAAAATGGTTATGCGTGGTGGCGATTATGCAGGTGCATTAAGACAATTAAATCTAAAATGGAAAAATCTACCTGGTACCTTAAAGGAGCTTGAACAATTAGAAAAGATTTTTCAAGAACCACGCATCTATAAACAAGCGGATGCTACCGAAGCGATGCTACAAAGCCTCAATAAAAATAACGTATTAACCAAATATCGTTATTTG
The DNA here is from genome assembly GCA_964344525.1 of uncultured Thiomargarita sp. Lineage (GTDB taxonomy): Bacteria > Pseudomonadota > Gammaproteobacteria > Beggiatoales > Beggiatoaceae > CAYFOB01. Next base: position 266 of record CAYFOB010000604.1, on the reverse strand, counting down.
GTATTTTCTGCGCATGGCTACCTCAATCCACAAGTGCCCGCCTTATCATCCCTTGTGTTGGGGCAAGTCAACAATCCACCAGGGATTGATGGTTATGTCACTGCAGGCGAATGGCCAAGTTATAATTTAAAAAGTGACTTAATGGTATTATCTGCCTGTGAAACGGGCTTGGGTGAAGTTGTCGCTGGAGAAGGAATCATGGGCTTGCCTTATGCCTTGTACGTCGCTGGGAATAAAAATACGGTGCTCACTTTATGGTCGATTTC
>CAYFOB010000603.1:0-2903 GCA_964344525.1 uncultured Thiomargarita sp. | reverse complement strand
TCCTATATTAGTACTTAATAATATTTTTATTTACTAACTTGAACATCGAGTTTAATGTTTTTTCAATATTGAGAATATCGAAATTTTGGGCATATTCACACAAATTATGACCATAATCAGTGAAACATGATACGTTATATTCCTCTCCTAAGCGCAGGACTTTATTGGCGAAATCTTTAATCGCATTGATTTCCATCACAACGTTTATTTCTTTCCATATTGGGGTTATTTCTTCTTCTAGTTTTTTGACCAATTCAGGGCATTTCGCCATTTCTTGGATTTTATTTTTCGAGCAATGAAACTTTGTAACATTTTTAAAATCAAAGCTTTCTTCTTGTTTCGCCGTGGACTTTGTGAGTTTGACATTTTGTAAAAAGATTTCAAAAACACTGCCAACCCCGATTTTGCTTTTGACTGAAATTTTACCATTCATCATTTCTACCAATCGTTTACAAATGGCTAATCCCAATCCCGTTCCCCCATATTTTCTGGTACTTTGACCATCCTGTTGTCGGAAGGATTCAAAAATCAACGTCTGTTGATCTTTTGGAATCCCAATGCCTGTATCTGTTACCCTAATGAAGAAATCGACTTTATCATCGGTTTTATCCAATATTTCTGTTGATAGCTTAATGTAGCCATTTTTAGTAAATTTTATGGCATTCCCTACCAAATTCAACAGCACTTGCCGTAGCCGGATTTCATCCAATATGAGCAATAAATCTTTATCAAGATCAACCACAAATTCCAGTTTTTTGTTGGCTATCTCAATTGCAAAAATGTTTTTTAAGTCATTAATGATAGTATAAAAATTCACAACATCATATTGAATCTCTAATCGCCCAGCTTCAATCTTAGAAAGATCAAGTATATCATTAATTAAATCTATCAGCGTATTCCCAGCTGTTTTAATGGATTGAAGATAATGCTTTTGTTTTTGATCAGTGAGCAGAGAGGATAACAAATCACTAAAACCAATAACCGCATTCATAGGAGTGCGTATTTCATGGCTTATATTGGCTAAAAATTCACTTTTGGCGCGATTGGCGGATTCTGCCTGATCTTTTGCCGATTTTAAAGCCTCTTCCATTTCTTTACGTGCCTCAATATCACGCGCAACAGCATAAATCGTATTTTTTTCTACAGCGGTTGTCCAGGACAACCAACGGTATGAACCGTCTTTGCACAAATAACGATTATCAAAGCTGACATTTTTCTCTTCAGACAAAGCTTCTATAGTTAATTGTACATCGTTGGGATGAATAAATTCAATATAAGGTTTCGCCATTAATTCTTGTTCAAGCCATCCTAAAGTTTTCGTCCAAGCAGGGCTGAGTTGTTTAAAATAACCCTCTGTGCTTGCGATACAAAACATATCAAGTGAGACTTCAAAAAAGAGTTGTCGCTCATGCAGCAATTTTTTATATTCTGTTATATCCTGCAAAGCCCCATTAAGCAATACCGTTTTGCCATTTTCTTGTTCAACTTCACCAAAGACACGCACCTGTCGCTCACGCCCTTTTGCAGTGATGAGACGCAATTGAAGATCAAAGTTTTCTCCATATGTGATCGCCCTTTCGATGGCTTGTTTAATGATTGGCTTATCATCAGGATGATAAAAGTTCAGTTCCAAGCGAGGCTTTAAATCTGGCGCAACTTCATAAATCTGGCGAATTTCCTTTGTCCAAGTTAATTCTCCTGAAGTTACTTCAAGTTGCCAGCCTCCCACTTTTGCCACAGCGCCCATGGTTTCCAATAATAAGGTTTGACTTTTTCGGAGTTTATCCTCCATTTGTTTGTTTTGTTGGTAGGTACGTGCATTGTTAATTGCCAGTCCACATAACCCAACCATATTGAGCGCAAGATTGAGATAATGCTCTTTGTACTGCGGAAATGCGATCTCATCAACCTCCAGAATACCCAGCGTGTTATTGCCATAACTCATTCGCAGCAGAAAACCTTTGCCGGATTCAGTCCAAGCATATTCTTCATGAAAATTGGCTAGACGATCACGTACTGTAGAATGGACAATGGTAGATGAACAACAGGCACAAAATTCCCCCAGCTGCCCATCTTGCCAGTGCAAATAAAACAATTTATCTGGCGCAAAGAGCATGCTAAATATATCAATAATGGTTTGAACGACTTCCTTCTCAGTCATTGTGTGTACCAAACGATTGAGCATATCCATCATCATCGCATATTCTGAAATTTTTCGCTTGCTTTCCTTTAAAACAGCGATAGATTCGCTTTTTTCCAACCGCCATTCCATGATAATGTTTTTCACCAACAGCTGGAAATAGCCTAAACCGACAGGTACTTTTTCAAACGGACGCTCGACAAAATTGGCAAATTCGCGCAGGTATTCGCCACTGTTTGCATCAACCCCAGTATCTAGCAACAACAACTTGCAGGCGAATTCTCTAAAAAATTCTCGTGCCAATTCCTTGTTAAATCCCCATTTTTTGATTTGCAAGCGCCAGTTTTTTAGCCAACCAGGGGTTATCAGGTAGGCGCCATCTTGCATATAATGTTCAATGAGCTTTTGATCTGCGAACAAGTGGAAGCATTGTTCCAATTTATGGAGACGACAATTTTCTGGTTTTTGAGAGGGTAGGCAACAATTGCCTAAGATCTCACAACGAATACCGGTGCGAATAAGCTTATTCCACTTGATGGGAGGATGATCACAAGTGGCCGGAAAAAAGGAGGCTTCCACATCAGGAAATGATGCGATAACAGCCTCTAATTCTCCTTTAAAGTTTTCACAAACCGAGATAATGAGTTTGTCCGTCATATTGTTTTTTGTGTTCTGCAATTAAGCTGCTGTTTATCCGCTTGAAAAAAACTTCAGAGGCTGTTTTGGAAAAAATGAAAAGTCTTTTTCAGAAAACGAGAAAGAT
>CAYFOB010000602.1:0-2911 GCA_964344525.1 uncultured Thiomargarita sp. | reverse complement strand
ACTCGAAGCGGAGCTTCGGGGAATGCATTCCCAAGCGGGAGCTTGGGAACGAGAACATAGAAATTATCCTCGTTCCCAAGCTCCCGCTTGGGAATGCATGCCTGGACGCTCTGCGTCCTCTAACCAAAAATCAATTTTAAACTTCATTTTCTACTAACCCCCAAAGACAAAGAGGTACTAATCAATGATAAAACAAGATGCACAAACTTTAAAAGCTGACATTCTTACAGCCTTAGATTTTCTACCATTAGACAATCTCAAAATTTTAGCCGAATTGGTTGCAGTTCTCAGGGCGAAAGTTGAACAACCTCTTAAATCAGAAACGAAGATTGGTTCTCGGCAATCATTAGCGCATATTATTAGTTCTCGTTTGGTCCATCGTGAACAAATTAATGATTTTAAAATGGAAATCATTATGGAGTCTGCCAATGATCGCTTATAATTCGACAATTTTATTGATTAAACATGGAGTATATTGGGACGCAACATCCTGAATGCTGTACCATTATTATTTTATGGTCCACGTTTAGAATGGGGTGAGTATTCTCAATAATTTGTACATTGGTGAGATGAAAGTACGCGGGATTATGTGGGACAAGAATTTTTTTCACTCTTTAAGAAATCAAAAGTTATGAAATACACAGTAATAGTTACAGAAGATAAAAAAGGACAATTTTGTGCTATAGCCCCAAATTGGCCTAATTGTCATGTTCAAGCTCACACACGAAATGAGGCACTTCAAGCCATTCGTGAGACAATTACTCAGGTTGTTACTCGAAGCGAAAGATTTCAACTTGAGCTACCTATCGAACCGAAGTCAGATGAGATCAAGCAAGAAACACCTTGGCAATGGTTTGGTGCGTTCAAAAATGATCCAACGTGGGGAGAATTATTTGATGAAATTGAACTGAAACGAAATACATAGGAGTTTTACCTTATGTTTCTTTGGGACGCTAATATATTGAGATATTTTGGGGACGAACACCCAATCCTTTATCTTTATTTACAACGGATACCTTGGGAAAAAATAGCGCTTCCCTCAGTCGTTGTGGCAGAGGTATTACGTGGACGATGTGAGTTTGCTTTAAAAGCACAACCTTCACAACTACCATGGGCACATCAACAACTTTTGCAAACACAGCAACTTTTATCACGATTCAATGTGGTTAATGACAAATGCACAGAAGCATTAAAGCAACTTCAACGTAAACATAAAGCCCATAAACAACATGCAGATATGATGATAGCCGCTACTGCTATTGCGGGAAATCATATTGTTGTCACACGTAATATCAAACATTTTGAAAAATTGCTTCCTCAAAAACAAATTGCTAATTGGATTGATGATAAACCGAGCTAAAAATGCTGGGAATTGTGCCCTTGAACTTGAAAAATTATTCTTATGGGACTACCTATAAATGATAGTCAATATCAACTTTGGCAAGAAGGCACACATCCTCAACAAATTTTGAATGAGGAAATGATGCGCCAAAAGTTGGAGTATATTCACTATAATCCGGTTAAACGGGGATATGTGGATGATGCTGTACATTGGCGCTATTCTAGTGCGCGGGATTATGTGGGGCAAGAAGGTTTGATGTCGGTGTGTCGTGTTTGGTAGCTCCACTCGAAGCGGAGCTTCGGGGAATGCATTCCCAAGCGGGAGCTTGGGAACGAGGAATTTTAAGGAGTAACAATGTTTCATTTATCAATTTTACCAGAGCCACAACAGGCTTTGTGGCCTCTTTTGGAGATGGTGCCTAAGCGTTTTGTATTGTATGGCGGCACTGCTATTGCCTTGCGCTTAGCTCATCGAGAATCTGTTGATTTTGATTTTTTTACTAGTGAGGATTTTAATTCTGATCAACTTGTACGTGAAATGGATTTTTTAACTGGGGCAAAACGTGTACAAGAAAGTCCAAATACATTAACTGTATTAAAACGGATTGACAATTTTGATGTATTCATTCAACTCAGTTTTTTCGGGGGCTTACGATTAGGGCAAATCAAGTCACCAGATGTGGCAAATAATGGTCTTTTTGTGGCTTCAATGCTTGATCTTTTTGGTATGAAGTGCGCTACTGTGAGCCAACGGGCAGAAGCCAAGGATTATGTTGATATTTATACTATCATAAACAACACTAATTTAACGTTAGAGCAAGGGCTTGGAGCGGCACGTGCGATCTATGGTCAACAATATAATGCTATCTTGACATTGAAGGCGTTATCTTTCTTTAACGATGGAAATGTAAAGTCGTTACCTGATAAAATTAAACGTGCGCTTTCTGAAAAAGTAGAAAAATGCAATCTTGATAATGTACCAAATATCTTACCCACAATGCTGATTGGTAACATACCATTAATATGAATAATGAACTCAAACAAATTGCTCAACGAGTCAACTGGTTTGAACCACCAGAAAAAGTGTTACAGGATGTTGATCGTTTTTTAATGTACTTTATGCAATATTGCTTGGATACAGATATTCCGGTTATGCGGCGTTACTTTACAAATCAACAATTTCGTCAGGCATTGGATAATCGTTCACCGGGCATTATGGATGAGCGTTCAGTGGCTTATTGGGATTTGGTGTTGCCTAAATAATCGTCAATATCAATTGTGGCAAGAAGGCACACATCCTCAACAAATTTTGAATGAATAAATGAATTGGAGTATATTCACTATAATCCAGTTAAACGGGGATGATGCTGTACATTGGCGCTATTCTAGTGCGCGGGATTATGTCGGGCAAGAAGGTTTGGTGTCGGTGTGTCGTGTTTGGTAGCCCCACTCGAAGCGGAGCTTCGGGGAATGCATTCCCAAGCGGGAGCTTGGGAACGAGAAAAAAAGTATCTTCTCGTTCCCAAGCTCCCGCTTGGGAATGCCTGCCTGGACGCTCTGCGTCCTCCAA
>CAYFOB010000601.1:0-2922 GCA_964344525.1 uncultured Thiomargarita sp. | reverse complement strand
TACTGATGTTGCGCACTCTCGTTCTTGTTACCTTAGCAAAGGCGTCAATGCCATTAAGTTAAGGACAACTTATTGATTTTTATAAAAGTGTTTTGTGGAACATGAGTGCGTAACATTAGTTACTGATGTTACGCAGCCTTGTTCCAACGCTTTTCGCTGGACTGGGTTTTTACCGGCGTTCTCACGTTTAAAGGTAAAAAAAAAAATGAAAAAACATGAGGACTGGGTTGCAAACCCAGTCTAGCGAAAAAACGGGCCTTTGAGAATAAGGGTGCGTAACATCAGTTAATAAAAAATTGGGTAGTGCCCCTTCTGTTCGTGATAGGTATTTCTTCTATATCTCATATTTCTTCAACTTACGCCACAACGAAACCCGATCAATGCCCAACACTTGAGCGGCAAGGCTCTTATTACCCTTAACTTCCTTAAGAACCCATTGAATATAACTCACTTCTTGTTCCTCTAGGGAAGGTAAACGACCATTTTTCTTGTGACGAAAGGTTTTGATAGTTAAGGTGCGTATATCTTCAGGCAAATTTTCCAATTCGATGCAAGAGCCTCTTGCGAGAGCCACACCGTGTGCAATGATATTTTCCAGTTCCCGCACGTTGCCCGGAAAACCATAGGCTGCAAGGCACTCGCTCGCAGCTGGGGCAATTTCATTGACTGCCCTTTTCATTTGCTTGGCGTAGCGTTGCAGGAAATATTGGCTGAGCAGGGGAATATCACCTATGCGCTGCACTAATGGTGGAAGGTGCAGGGAGACGACGTTGAGGCGAAAAAACAAATCTTGGCGAAATTGACCACTATCCACAGCTTCTTGGAGGTTGCGATTGGTGGCTGCGATGAAGCGCACGTCCACTGCAATAGGGGTGGTGCTACCAAGGCGTTGCACTTCCCGCTCTTGCACCACGCGTAGCAGCTTGACCTGCATGGAAGGTGGCATTTCGGTGACTTCGTCCAAAAATAGAGTCCCCCCGTTTGCAACCTCAACGAGGCCTTGTTTCTGCGCCGTTGCGCCAGTGAAAGCCCCTTTATCGTGACCAAATAATTCATTAGCCAGCAGTTCCTCAGTAAAAGCCCCACAATTGACAGCAATAAAAGGCCCTTTGACGCGCTCACTGTATTGCTGCAAATAACGGGCCAGCAATTCTTTGCCAGTACCACTTTCCCCACTGATGAGAAGATTACAATCGGTTGGCGCAACCAGCCGGGCTTTTTTCAGCAATTTTTGCATCTGTGAGGCTTGGGTGATAATTTGAACCTGGCTCTCATAGTTGGCTAATTGTGCACGCAGTTGTTGGTTTTCTTTTTTGAGCTGTACCTTGGCTACGGCTTCTCGTACCACTTTTCGCACCTCATCCAAACGAAAAGGCTTACCAATGTAATAAAAAGCCCCTTGTTTCATCGCCTCCACTGCGGATTCTAGGGTCGCATAGCCGGTGATTAGGATGACCTCAGTATCTGGATAGTGGGTTCGACATTTTTCAAGAATCTGCTGGCCATCTATTTTCTCCATACGTAAATCGGTGAGTACCACATCAAATTGTTGTTCTTCAAGGTACTTAAGTGCTTTTTGACCGCTTTGGGTACCTGTTACCGCGTAACCCTCCTTCTTCATAACATGTTTGAGGTTTTTTAGGGCAATAAGTTCGTCATCTATAATCAATATTTTGCTATCCATCTTTTCCTCCAGCCGGTAACCGAATTAAAAAGGTCGTTCCTTGATTCGGATGGCTGTTTGCCTGAATATCGCCGTCATGTTCCTTGATAATCTCATGGGCGATAGATAATCCCAGTCCAGAACCTTGGCCCACTTCTTTGGTGGTAAAAAAAGGGTCAAAAATCTTTGTCAGCAGCTCAGCCGGAATGCCAGGACCTGTGTCGCTGATCTCGATCTCCACAGCTGGTGTCGCCTTAGCGTGTAAGCGGATTTTACCGTACTCCCCGACGGCTTGCATGGCATTTTTGAGCAAATTCAATAATGCTTGCTGCATTCGTTGTTTGTCCACAAAAATGGTTAAATCTTCTGGAATTTCTACCTTAACATTCACCTCTGTTGGAATTTGACCACGTATAAAATGCAACGTTTCTTGTACCAGAACACTTAATTGTAGGTGCTCTTTTTTAAAGTCTTTTTTACGAGAAAATTCCAGCAAGGCATAGACAATACGCTGCGCCCGCAAAGTTTGATCATCGATCTGAGTCAACAATTCTCGGAAGTAATCTATATCTGCCTCATCCAATTCTTCGAGCAGTATTTGACAGGAAGAGGAAATGTTTGATAGAGGGTTATTGAGTTCATGTGCGACACCAGAGAGCAAAGTACCCAAAGAGGCGAGTTTTTCTGATTGAAGCAGGTGTCGTCGACGGGTTTCCAATTCTGTCAGCATGTGGTTGAAGGCGCGCTCTAGTGAACGGATTTCTTGATCTTGGCAGTTAATTTGTAGTTTTTTGAATCGTCCTGCCGCAATCAGCTCCATATTTTCTTCGAGTTGTCTGAGGGGGCGGACGACTAATTGAGACAGAAAACGTCCCATAATAATACCAAACAAGGATAAGGTTATTATCGCCAACAAAAAGAGATTGATAGAGCGATTAAGGCTCTCTTTGAGAAATTGGCGCTCCGTTTTAGCGAGTTCTTCAGCCAGCGTCACAATGCTGTTTCCAAGGTGCCGGATTTCTTGCTCTAAAGCTGGGGATGCTTGAATGACGTAGTTGTGCATCAATTTTTGATACCGTTTGAGTTCTTTGGATAAATGTGTTTGTTGTGGCAGTGTGAGGAGTCTGATCATTTCGTCATGGTTATTATTGATAATGTTATGAATTTTTTTGAGATAGGTTTGGTTTTCTTGATAGTCCAAATCTTGGCTATATAGAAAATAGTTTTTTTCAAACCGTCTCAGTTCTAGGATTGCATCG
>CAYFOB010000600.1:0-2922 GCA_964344525.1 uncultured Thiomargarita sp. | reverse complement strand
CATCAGCCTTAATACCAAGGGGCAAGTCGGCATCAGCTTCATACACAAATCGGATCTCTTTTTCCTGCGCCCGCATACGGATAATGCTAACAATGCCCTCTAAAAAATTGATGAAGTTGAAATCGGTGGGGTAGAGCGCCATCTTGCGCGCTTCAATTTTAGAAATATCTAATACATCATTAATCAAAGTGAGAAGATGTTCTCCACTCTTGTAAATGACATTGAGCCCATCCTGTTGATTAAGCGTTAAATCCTTACTCCGCTTAAGGATTTGGGCATAACCCAAAATGCCATTTAAAGGAGTACGGAGCTCATGACTCATATTGGCAAGGAAAGTGCTTTTGGCTTGGTTAGCAACTTCCGCTTTTTCTTTGGAATTCGCCAATTCATCCGTTTTATCGGATAATTCTTTGGTGCGTTGCGCTACCTCAACTTCAAGTTGATGCTTTTGGTTTTCAATCGTTCTGACTCGCCAACGGAATCCCCCAACGATTAAACTCACGATCAACAATAACAGGGCAACCCTAAACAGGGTAGTCTCCCACCAAGGAGGGGTTATCGTGATTTTTAAAGATGTGCCCTGTTCATTCCATAGCCCATCATTATTGCTACCTTTCACTTTGAAAACATAATCACCGGCATCCAAATTCGTATAAGTGGCAAAACGGCGGCTACTATAAACCCAGTCTTTATCAACGCCTACCATTTTATAGGCATACTGATTTTTTTGTGGACTCATATAATTTAACGCCACAAACTCAAAGGAAAATACGCTATCTTGATAAGATAATGTCAGCGTCTTGGTAAAGGTAATATGTGAGTCTAAACCGACTGATTGATTAAAAATCTGAAAATCTGTGATCACCACAGGCGGAATATAGGGGTTGTCCTTTATTGATTGAGGGTGAAAGATATTAAAGCCGTTAGCCCCCCCAAACAATAGTTCGCCGCTACGACTTTTATAACCAGCTTCCAGTAAAAAATCATTACCTTGAAGCCCATCAGCCACATCGTAATTTTTAAACGTCAAAGTCATTGGATCAAATTTGGATAATCCTTTATTGGTACTTAACCAAAGGTTACCATTTTCGTCTTCTAAAATGTGATTAATGGTATCATTAGGTATTCCCCCATCATTTTCGCGGTAATGGCTAAAAGTTTCGGTTGTGGAGTTAAATTTATTCAGCCCGCCACCTGCCGTGCCAATCCACAAAATACTTCGACTGTCCTCATAAATCGCATAAACTTGTCCACTGCTCAGGCTGTTGGGATTTTTGGGATCATGTTGATAATGCACAAAGGTTTCAGTCTTTTGGTCAAACTTGTCCAATCCTGCAACCGTGCCAAACCAGAATGTACCTTTGCTATCTTGATAAATTTTATTGATTTGGTTATCACTGATGCTATTGGGTTGGTTTTCATTATGCTTATAATGTACGAAGGTTTCTGTTTGTGGATCAAATTTATCCAACCCGTATCCCCAAGTGGCAATCCACAAAGTGCCAATCTGATCCTGGTAAATGGTATTGAGATTATTGTGGATCAAACTATTGGGATTATTGTCATCATGCTGATAATGCACAAAGGTTTTGCGATCAAATTTGTTCAATCCCTCCCAGGTAGCAATCCACAGAGCACCCGTTTGATCTTCAACAATGCCATAGATATCGTCATTGCTCAAACTATTAGGGTTGTTTTCTTCATGCTGATAATGCACAAATATTCCCTTTTCTGGATCAAATTTATTGAGCCCTTCTCCCTCAGTTCCAATCCACAAAACACCCTGACTATCTTCATAAATCACCCAAACAATATTACCACTCAAACTTGAGGGATCATTTTGACGATGCTGATAAAGTCTAAATTTTTTGGAGTCATCCCATATATTCAAGCCACCGCCCCAAGTGCCAATCCATAGTGTGCCCGCGTTATCTTGGTAAAAGGTATTGATATAATTACTGTTCAACCCCTTAGAATTGTTAGCTTCGTACTGATAATGCACATAAGTTTCCAAGTCTTTATTAAACAGATACAAACCTTCACCATCAGTCCCCATCCACAATGCACCCGCCTTATTTTCGTGAATAGAAGTAATAGCACTATCATGTAGGTAATGCTCAAAAGTTTTGGTTTCTCTATCAAATTTGTTGATCGCTTTACTGGTGCCAACCCACAAGGTACCTGCGCTGTCTTCATAAATAAATTCAACAACATCATTACTTAAACTTTTAGGGTTGTTGGCATCATGTTGATAACGCACAAAAGTCAATGTTTTTCGATCAAACTGGTTCAAACCACCATTATCAGTACCAATCCACAAAGTGCCATTATGATCTTGGTAAAGACTGGCGTTCCAATAAATTTGATTATGACTTAAACTGTGATGATTTTTATCATCGTGCAGATAATGAATAAATTTTTCTGTTTTGGGATCAAACTGATTTAAGCCACCGCCATAAGTGCCAATCCATAAGATGCCATTTTCATCTTCCTCAATTGCCCTGACATCATTATGACTGAGACTAAAAGGATCATTTTCATCATGTAGATAATGCACAAAGGTTTCAGTTTTCAGATCAAATTTATTCAACCCCTTACTGGTTGCTATCCATAAGATGTCAGCCTCATTTTGGTGCAGTGCCCAGATATAGCTATTGCTGAGGCTATTAGGATTATCATATTCATGCTTATAAATGGTGAATTTGTAGCCGTCATATTTATTTAATCCGTCTTCGGTGCCAAACCACATAAATCCTTGGTTGTCTTGTAATATGCACAACACAACGGATTGTGAAAGTCCCTCTGCCACGCTGAGATGTTCAAATTTGATTTGGGCGTAGGCGGGGAGGCTTATTAAGATAAGCAAAAAATATTTGTACATTTTTTTTTTCCAAAATAAAATGATGCACTTTCGTTCCAAAA
>CAYFOB010000599.1:2773-2937 GCA_964344525.1 uncultured Thiomargarita sp. | reverse complement strand
TGTGCCATAACTGTGATCAACAATTTTGGTGCCAAGCGGCAAGTTAAACCTTTTTTCTACGATCATACCGCACCTCCCATCACCGTGTTGCCAGCCAAGTAGCCTTCGATCAAACCCAACAATTCAGGAAAGGCGTCGCAGTAGTAATGTGGCGCAGTCTCACG
>CAYFOB010000599.1:0-2763 GCA_964344525.1 uncultured Thiomargarita sp. | reverse complement strand
GGGATGCACAACGTTCCGACCGTACTTCAGGCCTTGCTCTGTCAGGCATTTAAATGTCTTGATTCTGCCAGGCACTTTGGTTGACTCACGGGTCTTATTTTCCAAGATGCCAAGTAGGATTTTGTTGGCCTTGATTGCCGATAAACCGACATTATGCTCCTTGAGCAACATGCCGAGCGCTTGGGTTGGTTTATCCTCAGTGTAGTCAGGCAAAAAGGCGGTCGGGACATTATGGCCTTCACTGATCTTGTACAGCATTTTTAACTTGCTGCTGTCATCCATGCGTAACATGCGTGCAGCCGCTTCGGCTATTGTGATCTCGACGTTGAGCCGTGATGGGATTTCGGGTGGTGTGCTGGGTTGTTGCAGCTCAACGCGCCCTGTCGTTAGCAGCTCTACCACCCATTCGCTCACTAAAACCGCGAACTCTGGTGAGCACCATTGGGCTAAATTAACCGCTACTCTTGGATGGACCCAAGTACCTCTCTCATCATTTGGACCAGTAGTAACCTTCTCTACCAAAAGGTCTATCGTGATTCCGATAGACCTTGAAAGAGTATTTAAAAACGCCTTTGTTGATTTGAGATCGTTGTAGTGGCCAAACATTTTTCCTGTTGCTTGGCACATAGTTGTTGCGTCTAAGTACCCATCATTAGCACGCTGTTTTATCTTTTTGCCATTGAAATTTCTTTCAATAGTCGATATATTTGACATGCTTACTATTTCCTATTGGTGTTGAAATAAAAAGCAAGGGGAATTATTTCCCCTTACCACTTAGGGTGCTCATTCCTTACGCCTGCCAGCATAATTAGGAATGTGCGCCTGTCTTAACATCCTTTCACCATATCCCCAAAATCCCGTTCAGCCTGCCACATAGCCGCCTTCTCCATAAAGTCCCTAAAGCAAGGCGATTCATCCATCGCGGCCCTGATCGCACGCTCGTAGTCCTGCCAATGGTTCAAAGGCAACCCACAAGCCGTGCCGTTCGGTGACTCGCAATAGTCGCCAATCACGTCGGACAAGTCGCGTTCGTGGTCATCAAGGATTACTCCCATCCGTTGCTCAACCCACTCATCCTTAAAATCCGTCCAAGCCAAAGATTGGTCGTAATCAACGTCATCATGCTCATGAACGGTTATTTTACGTGCCTGTACGTTAGCGCGAGCGCGGGTAGGCGCGGCTATAGCTAGGTTAGACATAGCTTTTCTCCAGTTTTGTTAAAGAACAGTAACGCTGATTAATCAATCAGCGTTGTACCCATTATATGGGCTGGAATTTAAATGTCAAGCTTTTTATTACCATTTTAAGGTAAAAAATATTTTTATTTAGCGTGCAGCTATTATATGGTTACAAAGATAAATATCAAGTATTTTATTACCATATATAAATTATTTTTTTATATAACCTAATAAACTAGGATAATGAATCAAGTTATCGCCCCCCTTTTTTATTGATGCAATACTACCCTGCTTGACCAAACGGGTTAAATGCGTTATAGAATAATTTGTTTTTTCAGCGGCTAACCTAATTGGTATGTAATTACCATCAGCCTCAGCTTTGGGACGTCCTTGCCCCCACCTTTCATCTCTAGTATTTATATGTTGGCTCAATGTAATACCATCCACCCATGACCCTGCCCCCCTACCTTTTTTATTAGAACGATGCCCAACCACCGCCCCTTTCTCCAACAACTGATACAACCTAGCCCGCGACAACCCAAAGCGCTCGGACGCCTGCCCAATAGATAATTTTTCCATGTTGGTCTCCAATTAATGTTAATAATTATTATATTTGAGATTTTGCGATTAATGTCAACCCTTCAGAAACAAAAAAAAGCCCCAAGGCTTGTGCCAAGGGGCTTTTGGTTTAAGGCGCGGTGACTCCAAACACCAACCTAAATCCAGGAAGATTTTTCATGAGACACCTCCAACACCGCGAATATTTTCATCTGCCCATGCCCGCCAATAGCTATTAAGACAAAGCTTGCGGTCTTCGCGTGTGATGATAGCACCGTTTGGTAATGTAATGTCACCAAAACAATCAAAAGAAAACGCCTTTCTGTCACTGAAAATGTGAACTTTGCTATTAACCTCTTTTTGCCAGTGCTCTTCATCGATTTTGACAAATGTGCCATAACTGTGATCAACAATTTTGGTGCCAAGCGGCAAGTTAAACCTTTTTCAAGTCGTGATGAGGGTTCGGTGGGTGTGGCTGGTTGTGTCAACTCAACGTGCCCTGTCGTTAGCAGCTCGACCACCCATTCGCTTACCAGTACTGCGAATTCTGGTGAGCACCATTGTGCTAGGTTAACCGCTACTCTGGGGTGGACCCATGTGCCTTGTTTTTCAGGCGTACCGCCTTGGATAGTTTCTATAAGTCCTTGATTTTGCTCCGTTGTGGGAATCTGCACGACGGGAATTTTGGTATCTAAACTGAGTGCATCAAGAAATTCTTGCACATTATCCAAACGACGATAGTCTGGCCAACGCTTGCCAGTTGCTTTGCACATATCACTAGCGTTAAGATAGCCATCGCTTTTACGCTGTTTGATTTTGACATTATTGAAATTGCGAGTAATAGTCACTATATTTGACATGCTAATTACCTTTTAAATAAAGGCACGCTTGCACCCGTGCCTTTGGTTTATTAACATCGGAGTGTGATTACCTCAGTTTTAGCCGGCTTTGGTAATCGCTCTTCCCATCATCGTTGCAAACATTCAGCAACAAAATCCTTCTCAGCCTGCCGATAAGCGACGTTTGC
>CAYFOB010000598.1:0-2938 GCA_964344525.1 uncultured Thiomargarita sp. | reverse complement strand
CTGAAAAGGTAAAGAGTCTTCTCTCATTTTTTTCCAAAACAGCCTCTTAAAGTTGCACCAGAAAAATTTGATTCTCTTTTTCAAAAGAAAGCAGCCGTTCTCAAGCAAACTGAGGATTATGGGACGGCTTTAAAATACCAAGCCATCTTGAAAAAAGCGGGAGTATTATGCACAATTCACTCACCAGAGGGTAGAGAAAGTCAACTCAGCCAAGCTGACACAATCATTTGTCCTAAATGTGGCACTGAACAAGAGAGGACAGTGACCTGCGTTCACTGTGGCAACGTTTTTGAACCTGAGCAAGAAAGTTCGATAAGCCAAGCAAAGCCCGTTTTTTCAAAAAAGAAAATTCAGGCAATAGGCGCTTTTGTTAGCATTTTGGTGGTGATTATCATCGCTTTTTTCTTTTTTAATCTACCAGAACAAACCCCAAAAACAAAAGGCGTGGAAAAAATTGTTGCTAAATCTTTCAGGATGACAACAGAAGAACTGAAAAAAGCGACTGTTTATGTCAAGGGTAACAGTTCCGGTTTTTTGATTCACAAAACACCAAATAGCGCATTCATTATTACGAATGCTTATGTGGTCAAAGAAGATAATAATGAAACCACAACTGTGACATTTAACCATGGTGAACCCAACGAATTGGCGCTTTCTGCAAAAGTTTTTGCTGTCAATCGCTCAAATGCGCTTGCTATCCTTCAAGCGAGTTGGGCAGAAGGGTTACCAAATCCGATAAAAATATCGTCACAACCGATTGAAGAGGCACAAGAAGTACGCATTTTTGGTGGCCCCACGATTTCAAAAGGCATGATCTCCAAAAATGATCAAATGCTGGAAATTTACGGCGACATTAATCAGGAGAACTCTGCTGGTCCTATTGTGACCTCAGAGGGAGTGTTTGTGGGTGTGGCGACTATTGATCAAACTGGTGGTGGGGTTGTAGTGCCTGCTCATGAAATTAAGCGGATGATGGGGGGTATTTTAACAGAAATCGCAGCCATAAAAATTGAAAAACTTTCATCCGATTCCAATAATGAATTAGGCATAACCTTGCAAGCAAAAAAGATTGATCTTTTTAATCAGATAAAGGAGGCTTCATTTGTTTTGGTCCCAGAAAATCCAAGCTTGCTCAAATTCGCGCGTCAATCTGACGGTTCTTGGCAAAATATCGCTGAAGATAAAGATTTTGAGGTGCCGATGCGGGTGAAAGAGCAGGATAAAATGGTTGTTAAAATCATTTTATCGCAAGCGCCTTTGACAGTTCAAAGTTACTACGGACAAATTATTATAACAACAACAGATGAAAAAATCATCTATCAACCTCCTTTTCAACTGAAGATCAATCTCAAAAAGGCGAATCAACCAATTGAAATGGTGGGTTCAGATGTTTTAAAAGATGTTTCAAACATTTTCCTTAGAATTGAAAATGCGGAAATGGTCACTTCCGCCTCAATAGAAGATGTCATTTTGGCAGGTGGTGGTCAATACTTGATTGTGAAATTTCAGCAACCCCATTTCGCTGTTTTTGATGTAGCATCGGGCGAGTGGGTGAAAAAAATTCAAATGACAAGTAGCTATTTTGAGATAGCAGCTAATCAAAATAAGTTGTTGATCGGCATACGGGGGACAAACCGCTTGCAACGTTGGGACCTTGAAACACTGGCACATGAAACAACTGTGAAATTGGAAGGTAATATTAAAATAAAAAGCATGGCGCTTGGCTGGGCTTCTCAGGATGCGCCCCTGTTAATTTTGACTTCAAAAGGTGATAAACTTTCAGAACAGCTCGTTTTTGTTGATGTTGATACATTGACCCCAATGCCCGTTGATTGGTCAAAATCACAACGTAATCAATGGCATATCAAAAAAGATATTCGCGAATTTATACGTGCTTCTGCGAATGGAAAACTTTTTACGGGTTGGTACGCGAGTCGTCCAGAGGGCTATATTATTCAATTGAAGGATAACATGGTTGACTATTTAGTCAAAGAAACCAGAACCGGTTATTTAGCAGCCAGTCCTGATGGCGAAACGATTTATACCCTCAAAAAGGGGATCTTTAATGCACTTTTTCAATCAAAGGGCGCCAATTTAGAAGAAAGGCATTTAATGCCTGGTACCAAAGGTCAATTTTTTCTTGAAGTCAACTATCAACGCGAGAGAAGCTATCATTTTTCAGGGAAAATCACCATTTATCGTGCTAGGGACTATCGCCCCCTTTTGATACTGGAAAAAGATTCTGAGATGATGCTCCAAGGTGATAATGATCGTTACTTTTATAAGCAACCTTTGACAGAAGAAAAACGTTACTTTTTCTTTCCTGATCTTGATAGGTTGATCACTGTTCCTTTTTCAAATGATCGGATAAAAATACAGGAAGTTAGGATAGGCGAATAATGACAAGGATTTGATATAAGAAGGGATAAGTCATCATGATGGAGTGCTACTTGCACTCCAACGCTAAAATTGATATAATTATTATTTTTTGCAATTTAAAGTTTACAAAGAAGTATCTATAGGAATTTAATATGTTTGACTATTCCCCATCTCCTACATTACTTGCAAATCGTACCATTCTAGTGACAGGGGCAGGTGATGGTATTGGTCGTGCGGCTGCAAAAAGTTTTGCAGCACACGGCGCAACAGTGATTTTATTGGGGCGCACCACTCGCAAATTAGAAGCGGTTTATGATGAAATTGAACAGGCAGGATATCCAAAACCGGCTATTTCTCCGATGGATCTTGAAACAGCCAACCCCAATGATTATGAAAAGCTTGCTAACCTATTAGAAACGGAGTTTGGACAGCTTGATGGTTTATTACACAATGCAAGCTTCTTAGGTACACTGACACCGCTAGAACACTATGATGTCAAGCAATGGTATCAAGTTATGCAAGTCAATCTGAATGCCCCGTTTTTACTTACTAAAGCTTG
>CAYFOB010000597.1:0-2938 GCA_964344525.1 uncultured Thiomargarita sp. | reverse complement strand
ACACTAACACAATTTTTACTAATCCTGAACAAAAATTGACTGAGGATTATATTACGGGACGTTATGGGTAAATCAACTACAGGGATTAAATAATAACGTGAGTTCGACTTGAATATTAAGAATGTAATCCTTGTTGTAGGTTGGGTTAGATTTTTTTGCGCCGCAAAAAAACGTAACCCAACCGACTTTCAACTAAATAGCATTAAACCAACAAACTTAACTTATTGAAAAATAAGTCGAACTCACGTTAATAGAGTTGCCCGAAAAGAAAACCAGACCTGGCAGGTTAAACCCAAAGCTGGCAGGTTTGGTTTTTAACCTGCCAGGTCTGGTTGTCTATAACAGTTATTAGACACTTGTCTACCATCTAAAACGCAAGCCACAACAAACTTCCTAAAATCCCCCCAAACATAAAAATATTAGTTAATCAGAATTGCTGTATATCTGATATAATCCCTTCCTCAGTAAAATCTTATAATTTATTTGTTTTTTAAAGAGAATATTGTTAATATTGGTAAAATGCCCAGTATTTTAATCTGGGGTCCAATATCAATTTAATATATAGATTAATTTATTTAATAAATGATGTTACGCAGACTTCTTCTTTTGACGATTTTGACTTATCCGTGGCTTTAACCTAATCCTTGTAGTTAAAGAGGGTGCCATTTTTCAACCTCATTTTAACTACAAGGATTGGGTATAAGCAGGGATAAGTCAAAACCGATAGAATTTTACTGGGTTGCAGAAGCTTAGCGCGTAACATCAGTTAAGTACCCGTTCACAAGTTTTACCGTATTTTGGAGTCCAAAGCAGCGCTTTGGAAAAGAGATGTCCAAAGCGCTGCTTTGGACTCCAAAATACCTGAAAACTTATGATTCAGTACTTAATAACATAAATCCAACACAGATGATCAATCCTTTGATGCCCACTCAATTGGTGTATGCATGCTCCTTGTTCAATTAATAAATAGTCTTTTAGAAAAATTCTTTTAAAGAAGGAGAAATCAGATGAGTCATGTGTGGCAACTACAAGAAGCCCAAAATCAATTAGACGAAGTTATAAATCAGGCAGAAAACTATGGTGCACAATTTATCAATGACCAAGGACAAACCAAAGTTGTTATGCTTTCCATGGCAAAATACCAGCAATTGATCAACAAAAAAAATACTCTGGTTGAATTTTTTCAACAATCGCCACTTTATGGTGTGCCATTAGATTTAGAAAGAGACAAAGACACTGGTAGGGAGATTAATTTCGAATGAAATACTTATTAGATACTTGTGTACCATCTGAATTGGTCAAACGCAAGCCACAACAAACTGTGGTTGATTGGATTGCCCAACGCCATGAAAATTCTTTATTTTTAAGTGTTTTGACATTGGGTGAATTGCAAAAAGGTATTGCTAAGTTAATTGATGAATCAAGAAAAAACAAGCTACAAAATTGGCTTGATGAGGATTTATCACAACGTTTTGCGGACAGAATTTTAGATATTACCCCTGAAATCGCTAGTACATGGGGAATCTTACAAGGAAAATTAGAACGTATTGGACAAAAAATGCCTATTATAGATGGACTAATTGCTACCACAGCTATAGTCCATAATTTAGTATTAGTAACAAGAAATGTAGCTGATGTACAAAAAAGTGGCGCACAAATCGTCAACCCATGGGAGCCAATCAAATAAAGGAAATTAATAGTAGAAATTACCGATTGAATACATACATTGCTTTGTCAGTACTACAGCATGTACGATATAACTGCCAAACAAAATCTGATAACTGATAACTGATAACTACATATAATCCGTTCCTCAGTAAAATCTCATAATTTATTTGTTTTTTAAAGAGAATATTGTTAATATTAGCAAAATGCCCAGTATTTTAATCTGGTGTCCAATATCAATTTAATATGTAGATTAATTAATTTAATAATATTAATACAATACAAATGATCAACCTTTGATGCCCACTCAATTGGCCCCCCTTTTTCTGCTTAGAACAGGTTGCCATTTACAATGCGTTAAATTTGCATAATTTTTTAATACATGCACTCATTGAAAGTACAGCATGTATGATTTGATCATTTTTCAGCCAAATCCTACCGCCTGTTCTTAACAGACATTATTTTTATTGGCATAAATTCAATTAATAAATAGCCTTTTGGAAAAATTGTTTGAGATGCCGGTTGAAAGGATCGTTGAGTGATGTTCTAATAGAAGAACGAATGAGCACGTTATCAAATATGGCTGAATTGAAACCCATTATAAAGTACTGTGGCGCAAAGCGTTGGCCTCATCATAAAATGAAATTCAATTAAGAATTGGTATAACCACGCGGGTAAAAAGTTTTTACGAACAAATATCACATACACAACAATATACATAAATGATAAAATCTTCAGTGGACATGGTTTTTTCCCAGGGTTAATTAGTTAATCGCTCAAAACTATTTAAACTAACCATGTCCATTAAAATCAAATACTTAAAAAAAGTTGAACATCGCGTTTTACTTCATAACCATACAGGAGATTTAGCAATGCTAACAAACAGATTTTTACAAAATATTATGCTTTTTTTGACTATTGCGATATTTGCATATGGGTGTACACCAGCAAGAACTAACGTAAAACAAGTACCAACTTCAAAAAAGCCACAATCATCCACAAACTCGCAAGTAAAAATACAAGATGATTGGACAGCATTGATGATAGCATTAAAAAATGGAGATACCCAGAAGGTTAAAAATCTTTTAGCTAATGGTGCAGATGTGAATGCGAAACGGGATAATGGCGTTACTGCATTGTACATTGCTGCTCACGATGGTCATACCGAAATAGTAAAGGAACTCTTGAGTAAAGGTGCTGAAGTTAACGCGAAAAAAGAATTAGAGGCTGTTTTGGAAAAAATGAAAAGTCTTTTTCAGAAAACGAGAAAGAT
>CAYFOB010000596.1:0-2942 GCA_964344525.1 uncultured Thiomargarita sp. | reverse complement strand
AGTCTTCTCTCATTTTTTTCCAAAACAGCCTCTAAAAGTAATCCTTGTAGTTATTCTAATCAGATCAATCACATAAATCTGTCAGGAAAATTATTTAGGGACAAGTTCTATTGTCAAATTTGTGACTGGGTACTTATGTTCTTATTGCTAATCATTTTGTGAAGATACAAAAGGAAAATTCACAATGAGTAAAAAAAATTACCCCAGTAATTTAACAAATGCCCAATGGGAGAAAATCAAGCCTTTACTTTTTGAAGCGAAGTGGGAAAAAAGGCAGAATGAGGAGAACTTACGTGAAGTTGTTGATGCTATTTTGTACATTAACAACACTAATTGCGAATGGGCTGATTTACCCCAAGATTTTCCACCTTGGGAAATTGTTTTTGGTTATTTCCAGGGTTGGAAAAGGACTGGTACTTTGATGGCTATTTATAATCTTTTGGAAAAACCAAAAGAAGAGACAATGGGAATTGTCACTAAAAAATATATTGTCGAATATGATCGAGAAACGAGCACTCTTTATTGGCAGGGGGTTATACGACTTGAGGATCTTGAGGACTATCAAGCCATCACGCAATTGTTGAATGAAGTGGTTGCACTTGAACCCTCTCATATGACGCTCAACATACGGAAACTTAAAGCGCTTAATAGTTCAGGTATTTCCGTATTGGGAAGATTTCTGTTCAATATGGGTGAACAAAAAAAGACCCAATCGATGGTTATGCAAAGTACCAAGAAAATTTCTTGGCAAAAAAAATGGGCAAAGAATTTTCAACATTTGATGCCTTCCTTGCTGTTTGAATGGGAATAAGCGTGCAAAGCTTCGCTGCGCTTTGCACTCCAAAAAATTCTAATTCTAATTGGAGTGCAAAGCAGAGCGAAAGCAAATAAATGAGAGTGCGCAACACAACAAAATTACTGTCGTGCTACCGAAGCTCTTGTGTAGCAATATTAATCCATTCCCTTTGCACCTTGCGATAATTTCTTGGCAAGTGTTTGGAACGATTTAAAATTTCCTTAAATATCTCCTGTGCTTTTTCAATTTCTCCCTGTTTTTTCAGCAATAACCCATAACGACATTTGGCTTCATAGCCTGAATAATAAGAAGCCAATGTTTGATATTCTTTTAATGCTGCTTCTGTTTCGGATAATGCTTCTAGGGTGCGGGCAAATAGTATGTGTCCCTCCTGCGATTTAAAGTTGGGATTGACTTCAATGAGGCGGGTGAGGGTTTCTTTTGCTTTGGCATAGTCCTCCTTGTGAAATAACGCCGTTGCCAGTCCTAGCATGATATCAGGATCATCTTCATAAAATCCTGTGAGTGCACGCTTATATAAATCAATGGCTTTTTCATATAAGCCCATTGTGACGTATTTCTCTGCCAATTTGATCCTATTTTCAATGTTGTCAGACATTTCCAAGTTGTTTTCCAAGCGTTTTAAATCATGATGGGGGTCAACTGTTTTGAAAATTTTGCGAGCGGCACGATCAGTACGCAATTCTGGCCAAATTTCCATGACGAAATAAATGACACATCCCAGAAAAGAGAAGAAAATAATGATCCAAATCCAAATATGGTTTCGTCCTGTTTTTAAGACGTGGATGACACAAGCAATTTGAATCAATAAGGAAACAATAAAAAGTACAGGCATGAGGGATTCCTTGTTTAAAGTTCTATGGGTTTTAAATTGTCCCCAGGATCAGTTGGTAATGCCATTTTGTGGTCCTGTTTGGTTGGCAAATGATCAGAATAACCAATCCATAATTCTAACTCCTTGCCATATTTTCTCATCATTAAGGCAACTAAACAAGCGGGGGTCATGCCCGTGATGCTGCAGAGTCGTTCTACAATTTCCACAGTTTCTTTGCCTGTCAGTGTAAGAGGCATTTCTTCTTTAAGCTCAGTCATTCTAACATTCCCAAAACGCTGCAAAATTGTGGTTGTTGTTTGGCAATTTTGAATCGCCCGGCTGTTTTTTCTACCAATGGTTTTGCTACCGCCGCTGAGCCTCCAACTATGACAACTTCGCCAAGCTCTGGCAACCACCTTGCCCAACTGATTTTGAGTTTATTGCGAATGTCATCTAGCCATTGAGAGACATAATCTGGAAATTTGTCAGCAAAACTGAGACCAGTGGTGCCATAATTAAAAGAACCTTCCGCGATTGCATCCATGATTAAAGGTAATTGAGGCGTTGTATCTTGGCGGATGAGTTTTGGATGTTGAGCGACTAATTGAGCCAGGTGATAAGTTCCTGCAACAATGATTCTTGATTCTCTAATAAGCGTTCCGTTTTTGGCGTATAATTGTCCAATGCCGGTTTTTCCGCCCAAATCAAGAATGCCATTAACGCGAGCATATTGGAATAATTTTTGAGACAAAACCCATTTAAAAGCGCCAAGTGTTTCCGGTTGAACTTCTACGCTTTGAATTTGAATTTTGATTTCTTCCTCATTGCGTTTAAGCTTGTGTGTACCCGTTAATCCTTTGACAATGGCATCCACTTTTTCTTGTTGCAATTCATTAGGTAGGGCGCAAACAAGACGCTCTATTGTCACGTCACCTTCAATCATGGCTAAAACCAATTTGGGTGCCAAAAAGGCTTTTTCAGATTCAAAGGTGGGTAAACCGCCTAAGTCTTGAGCGACATAGCCCACCACCCAAGATTGTTTCACTAAATTAGCATTGCTCCCTTCTAAGTAGTGAATAACGACGGAATTTTTATCTGTATTTGGCGTATCCCATTCTTCCAAATCTTTGTGCCATGAGGGTAATGTTCTAATTGTGCCGTTGCTTGTACAAGATTTGAGTAGTCTGTTGCCAACATCAACGGCTAATTGTATTTTTCGTTGTGATTTGAAATTAAACATTTTTTAAGTTAGTTAATGATGTTACGCACTCTCGTTCCCAAGCTCCTGCTTGGGAATGCCTGTGGCGACGC
>CAYFOB010000595.1:1932-2948 GCA_964344525.1 uncultured Thiomargarita sp. | reverse complement strand
TTTGAAAAGCGCCACGAATAGACGTTTCTTTGCGTGAGCCACCGTATTGGATGAGATTTTCTATTTCAGTGTGGTAGGTTTGGATGAGGAGTCGGGACATGGTTTTTTTTTTTGATTGAATGTTATTATTCACTTGTCCAAAGCGAGGTTAATAGCGATTCGGATTGTTGTTTAGGTATCAACTTTTGTGGTTTAAACAAGCAATTATGTATTTGCTGATACTCGATGTTCTAGTTTTTTTATCTTGACTTTGTCCTGATTTTGTGTATATAGATAGATCAATCAGTTGTATATTAAGTAAGCAGCATTGTAACTTTGGCTCGATGTTTTAATGATTCAGAAGGTTCTAATCTTCCCAATTTTCGGTTGTTCATATGTTTTTTAGACGGTGTTAATTGAAAAATTTCTTCTAAAGTTTTACTCAACTGCTCAATTTTGGTGGCGGGATTTTCAACTAACAACAAACGATGAATGAATGCTAACAAAGAATCTACCTGAGTTTTTTGTCGTAGACTGCCTACAGTAGCAGCAGGCATTTTGTTTTTTAAGCGGGCTTTTTGATCAGGGTGAAGGATGAGACTGTGGTCTAGCAACAGGCGAGGAAAAAGGCTTCGGCTTGACCCATCAAAACCAGGTTGTTTGGCCAGTTGACCCCATCCTTCATATAATTTCCAGTCCTCAAAAAAAACCTCTACAAGCCATCTCAAGGTATAAGCTTGAACTATATCTAAGTGTCGCCAACTCAAATCAGAAGCTACCAAATAACGATATTCATTTTCATCTTGATATTTGATAGCTACAATAAAACGTACCTTTTTATGCGCATCCACATATAGTCTGGCACTATTCACAATAACGGTAATGTCATTACCCCCACGAATTTTAATATTTTGGGAAACACCATGAAACATGCTAAAATAAGCATCAACACGCCGAAATTGTCCTTTATAACGTATTTTTTGATTGCAACGCAATTGACTGATAACTTGAACGTTTCCAAAAAGCTTTGAGGCTTG
>CAYFOB010000595.1:0-1922 GCA_964344525.1 uncultured Thiomargarita sp. | reverse complement strand
TCAGAAGTACCATACAATGCATCAGCAACTATCACTTTGATTTTTATTGATTGGTAAAAAGACTTAAACTGTTCAAGAAGATTTAGAGCAATTTGTTGTTTGGTAGGATATTTTTCCAGAAAGTGGGGGTTTAGGCAGACGATCTTTTTTAGCGACTCCTTGCTTTTTTAATTTTTTATCTTGTTTTTTCCAAGCCGTTAATTTCGGATCTGGCATATAAAAAGCAAAACTGACTGGTACCGTAACAATCGGTGTAACTAACAGTAGTAAGACAATCGTTTGTCCATTCATATATCCGCCACGACTCTTATCCTTAATCTTATGAATGTGATGAATTCGTTTTGCTGATTTGGAACGTTCATTGTCAGACTCATCTATTACCAAATAACCCTCTTTGATGCCATATTCCTCCAAAATCAATACCACACTTATTTGTAATAGAAGTGTCCAAGGAATTTTAGAACTTTGATCCCTCCAAGACAAAGCTTTGATAGAGTAATTTCCTAAACTGGCACGTTCAAATTTTGCCCAACAAACCGTGTTTGTCACAAGAATACCCATCAAACAAAAAGCTAACCATGTTCTTTGGGTCAAAGACAAACGATGTTTTGGTTTTTGTTTACCAATAGCTTCATTTAATTGATTGATAAATTCTTTTATAAATGGTAAGGGCTCATCAATGAACATGCTATAAACCTTTTAGGATAAATGACTACTTTGGTAAAATGATACATAGTTATTTACATTTGTCAAGTCAAAAAAACTAGAACATCGAGTGATAGTATGCAGAATAACACATCATTTGGGCACTATGAATCAGTTTTAACCATCTTTTTTCGGTTCTAATTGTTTTCCATTTTTCTGAATAAAAATTCGCCAAAATCATCTCACAAGTCAAAATTAACTCCATGGGTGGCATTGCCCAACGTGGACGACTGATTTTTAATTCCTCTTTTCTATTACTTTGTGGTTTGTGTCCACCACTTTGGAGATGAAACAAGGGTCCTTCTTGATAAGTGCCATCATGTTTTTGGTTAGCCAAATCAATATGCCAACGAGATTGTAAATGACCCGCAATATCAAAAATCTCAATTTTTGTATCAAGTCTTGTAAAAGGAGGAAGATCATTATGTGGCGCAACAGCGACATCAAGATAAACTTGAGGAATGATTTTTCCCAATTTTTTATCAGGGGCTGGTACAAATTTTATGGGAGTTGATGGTTCAATCGTGTATTCCCACTCCGTTTTATTCTTAAATTTGTTAAGCTGATAAATAGCGTTATCAATGCCATTTTTCATATCATGTTGAATTAGCCGGTTTTCGTAGAGTAATTGACTTAACGATTTAAGTTTTTGGCTCATTTCCTTGGCGGTGGGGATTTGATTCATTTTCACATTTCCCCTTTTAGTATCAAATCAACAATAAATTCTTCATCATGGTCATATTCTAATCCCTGTTTTTTAAATTCACCCGTTTCGATGCATTTCCAACAAATACGCTGCCCACGTATGTATGTATGAGGTAAGGGATCATAGGCAGCCACCGAATATTGTTGTTCGGTGGGTTGATGACAAGAATCACAAGCAAAGGCAAATAAAGCCTCAGTGTGCTTTTGCCAGCGTGACTTAGCAGGCGATAATTTGAAACCCAATTTCTTATTTAAACAAGTTACCCGTTCTTTAGCTGTCATATTACCCAAGCTATCTGTACATAATTGCTTGCCCCAATCCTGTAAGCGGTGATCCCACCAACGGCTCCAACCTTCACTAAATACGCCAGTGTAGTTGACTTTATCTTTTTTTAGCACTTCAAATAAGCTATCAACATCCTTGCTGACGGATGCGACACCCAATCGGGCTAAAACGTTATCTTTATCCAGTAAAATTCCTTGTCTGCCTATTACATAGTGCAAAATTTGCT
>CAYFOB010000594.1:0-2950 GCA_964344525.1 uncultured Thiomargarita sp. | reverse complement strand
CGTGCGTAACATCAGTTAATAATGAAAAATAATATATAAAATCACACCCTCAGACATGCCTGTAATAATCGCCATCGTGTAAAGATTGCTGACTCTCAACAAACTAAAAATAATCAAGCCGATAAAAATTGACAATAAAAATATCTTCTTATCAATGCTTTGCATGAGCCCTAACGCCAAATCCGTCCCAATAAATATCAGCGCTGAAAGGGCAAACACCATGAGAAAGCCCATCAGTATTTCCTTGAAGGAATAACTTTTATCATCAAGGTCTCTGATGATTTTGTTGAAAACAAACAGTAAGAAAATCAATAAAGAAAGTGTGGGAAAAGGGGCGAGGCTTACTTTTAACAGATGCGCTGACACTTGTTCGCTAATATCAGGAACAAGTATCAAACCAATTATCACCATTGATAAAATGGCTATGAGGCTTTGCAAGTAAAATAGCAGTGTGCGATTTGTAAACATCAAAGGCTCTCCTTAAAGAAATAACACATTTATGGAAATTCCCATACTGAGTCCGCTGAGCAGGGCAATCATTTTAAGATTTTTGGTCACTAATATATTCACGATATACATCATTAACACCAATGAATTGAAAAAAATGGGGGTTACTGTTTCGCTAAACCCTTCATAGATGAATTTTTCAAAAAAGTCAAGAAAAATGAGGGTCATCAAAAGTGTACCTAATAAATAGCTAAATGAAGCGAAAACACTTAAAGCTGTATCATCTATTTCTTGCAAAATACTTTTTTTAGGAACAAAAATGTAAGCCACAAAAATAGCGAGCGGGATGGGGCCAAAAACGGCAGTAATCACTTTAATGATGTTTTTGAGAGTAACGTCTTTCGCTAAAAATTCAAATAAAAATAAGCTGTAGGGTATTAGTAAAATAATGACCAAGACGCGGGTGAGTGCTTTATTCATAGCAACCTCGAAAATTTTCTGTTGCCAAAAGCGGTGAAGACTTTGCCATTAAGTTAAGCGCTTCGCTAAGAATTCATTGGAGTACAAAGCAACGCTTTGTACAGTCTTTAACTGCTTTGAATGTTATCGTTTTGGCATTGATTTTTTCAGCAGTAGAAGCCAAACTAGCGTTGGCTAATAAGGATAGCCCTAAGACTAAAAGTAAGAGTTTGTAGGTGGGCAACGCGGTTTTTGTTACCCACCCTACATAATACCCGAAATACTAAATCGCAAACTGATCAAATGCCTTATTCATCTCAGTCAATTTCTCTTCCATCCCCATATCCTTGCCTTGGCTGGAAAAATCTTCGTAGCATGGCACTTCAGGATTGTGATAGAGTAAGCCAACTGGGGTTGGTGAAGGTTGTACTGCGATATGGTACGCTTCTGACATGTTCAAAGGATCATGTTCTTGCGTGTTTGGAAAGAAGCGTAAGACATTATCTTCGATCTGTATGCCTTTTTCATGAGTAAGCAACACAAGTTTAGAAGGATTGTCTTGTAATTCTTTGAAAACATCCTCAGAGTAAACAGGACAGCGTTGGAGTATGTTGACAAGACTAAAGCCTCTGTGATCATGTGCTGCCTTGATAGTGGCATAGAGGTGGGCTGGGTTCCAATCAACTGTTTGGGCGACAAATGAGACATTGCTGATGCCCAAAGTCGCTGTAATTGGGTTCATCGGTGCTAAAATCGCCCCTTGGGGATGGGTATTACTTTGAAATCCCAGCGGTGTCGTGGGTGAGGTTTGTTTTTTGGTCAAACCATAAATGCTGTTGTCGAAAACCAATACAGTCATGTTCATGTTATAGCGCACTGCATGTATCCAATGTCCAGCGCCAATTGAGTAGCAATCCCCATCTCCAGTAGCTACCCAAACATCAAGTTCGGGACGGCGAGATTTGATGCCGCAAGCAACCGGCAAGGCGCGTCCATGTAAGCCATGAAAGCCATAAGTGCCCATGTAATGGGGTAAACGGCTGGAACAACCAATGCCTGAGACAGCAACGGTTTTTTCCGGTGGCAATTGCTTATCGCGGCAAATACGTTGCACGACGGTGAGTACGCCATGATCGCCACATCCTGGACACCAACGGGCTTCGCCGCCGGCATAATTGCCCAAGGTAAAATAACGTTTTTTGATATCAACAGACCAATCAGCTTTGAGTCCAAACATTAACTATTTTCCTTTTTTCGGTTGTGAGAAAAACCTGCTAACACGCTGGCAAAGCGGCCACGAAGCACTCCAAACTTTTATTGGAGTACTTCGCTTAGCGAAGTACCACTCTATTTAAGCGGCTTGGTTTTGCTCTTTCATAAGATTAAGACGGCGAGTGATTTCATCATAAATAATGCCAGGCTGCATTGGTTGCCCATGTACGTTGGACCAACAATCCACATCAACTAGGAGTTGTGATCTCAAAACCACCGCCAGTTGTGTATAACGCCTGTTTGCCGGGTTAATGAGCGGTGCGTCCGCTTCATCACTGTAATTAATTTCAACTGTCAGAATGGTTTTGAACCGGGAAAATATATCTTTTAAGCCGGGTTCAAGAGGTGATAAAAAGCGTAGGTGTATTGAAGAAACTTTTTGACCTTCTCCCCGCGCTTTATCCACCGCTTCCTCAATCGCGCCCAAAGTCGATCCCCAGCCTACAATCAGTAAATCGCCTTCAGGATCACCGTGTACTTCTGGTGGTTTCAAGGTGCCCCAGAGGGCCGCCAATTTACGGCTACGCATATTACAACCACGTTGGTTAGACTCACGATCATAAGCCACCTTACTTTCTTTAGTATGAGCGAGCCCTGTTAGCACAAATTCGCCACCGGGTTGTCCAACAATGGGACGAGGAGATAAGCCAGTTTCTTCATTCCAATCAAAAGGAGGTACGCCCTTTTTCCAAGCTGATTGATCAATCGGTGCGGCAAGCCACTCTGGTTTAACCTCTGGACGGGGATAAGGTTGCACGCCGGTTGCCAAGTT
>CAYFOB010000593.1:724-2955 GCA_964344525.1 uncultured Thiomargarita sp. | reverse complement strand
GAAAACTTGTGAACGGGTACTTAAATCATAAGCATCACAGTTCAAAATTCGTCATTTGTATTTGAGAGGGCCTGGACAATCGCCTTCAAAGCAACTTGTGCGCCATCAAAATCAAATATATCCAAACAGTCTTCTAATTGCCCCAGCTCATTGGGATAAACCCCTTTTAGTTCAGTTTTTAGAGAAACTAGGACATCTCCAGCCTTGCTATTATTTTTTTCAAGAAGCTGACTCAATTTCGTCAATAAGGGGGCAATTGCCGACCTGTCCAAAGCGGTTTTTATCTCCTTAGTTTCTTGAGTTTCTTGGTGTTGTATAAGTAGCGTATTAATGGATTCTAATAATTGCCTAAGTGCAACTTTAAAAATCTCTAAAAGAATCGTTATATTTTCAAAATTGTTTTGCTTGAATGCTTTTTCTAAGTCAGATGCGGCGTTTTGTAAGGGCAGTGCTGACAAATTGCTGGCAACCCCATTGAGCGTGTGAGCCAATCGCTGGGCTGTTTCTAAATCGGCTTTGTTTAGCAGGTTGCGGAGCTCAAGCGCGGCATTTTGATAATCTCGCTCAAAACTCTTCAGCAGACTTTGGAGCAGCTTTTGGTTACCGCCGAGCCGTTTAAGGGCGGATTTGATTGAGATGCCAGGTAATTCATCGGGTAGTGCAATCCCAGATTCTTTAACGCCTTTTGAATATGGTTTCGAGCCTGTGCTTTCTCTAGGCTTAATCCATTTTTTTAGCGTGGTAAACAATTGCTCCGCTTCAACAGGTTTAGTGATGTAATCATTCATACCAGCCGCTCGGCATTTTTCCTGATCACTGCTCATAGCGTTTGCAGTCATGGCGATAATAGGTAGTTTACTGAATTGGGTATTTTTCCTAATTAAGCGGGTGGCTTCACAACCATCCATTTTTGGCATTTGGATGTCCATTAGCACCGCATCAAAATCTGCCTTGGTAACCATTGTTACCGCTTCTAGCCCATTTTGGGCAATGTCTATCACTAATTCTTCGCTTGCCATTATTGCTTGTGCGACTTTTTGGTTAATGATGTTGTCTTCAACTAGCAAAATACGCGCCCCTTTGATACTTTGTATCGGGGGGGGGAGAGTTGCCTCTTTATGCAGCGCTTTTTTTTCCAGGGGTTCAGCTTGGACAGCAAATGGGCTGGTAAAATTAAAGCAACTTCCCTTGTCAAGTTGGGATTCAACCCAAATATCTCCGCCCATCATCTGTACTAGGTGTTTGCAAATTGCAAGCCCCAGTCCGTTGCCACCAAATTGGCGGGTAGTTGAGCTGTCAGCTTGGGTAAAGGCATCAAACAGTTTGGGTAGAATTTCTTGAGAAATGCCAATTCCAGTATCTTGTACAGAGAAATGTAGCTTGACTTGTTGATTTTCCAATGTGAGTCGTTTGACAGAAATGGTAATGCTACCCTCTTGGGTAAATTTGAGGGCATTCGTCGTGAGGTTAATGAGAATTTGCCCTAGCCGCAAAGAATCACCTATCAGATAATGGGGGACATCTTCTTCTATCATTAATTGTAATCTTAAGCCTTTTTCTTTAATCTTTATGCTGAGCATATTGGAAATCTTATTTAACACCTCATCCAGAGAAAAAGGACGGGATTCTATGTCCAATTTGCCAGCTTCAATCTTGGAAAAATCAAGAATGTCATTGATCAGAGCCAGTAAAGTTTGAGAAGAACTTTCTATATAGGTGAGATTTTCTCGTAATTCGCTTGTTATCTCTTTTTTTAAAGCAACTTGTGTAAACCCGATTATGGCATTCATGGGTGTGCGGATTTCGTGGCTCATGTTAGCCAGAAATTCGCTTTTGAGGCGGTTAGCCGCTTCAGCCGCTTGTTTGGCTTGTTTGAGTTGTTTTTCAGCCAATTTGCGATCAGTGATATCAATCGTATATTCAATCATTTGAACAACATCATCTTCATGATTAAAAATGGGATAAGCATATACCTCAACAATTTGAGAATGGCCAGATTTATCATGGTGAAAATGCTCAAGCACAACTGGTTTTTTCGTTTTTTGAACAATTGAAAGCGGACAGGCGTGATCAGCACCCTCACAAGGCGTGTTCTGATGATGTATTAGCTCATAACATCTCGTTTTTTCTGAAACAGGGTGCAATTTTTGTGCGGTTGAATTGGCAATTTTTATTGAATAATCAGCCGTATTAATGACGTAAAAAGGGATCGTTAGTGATTCAATAACATG
>CAYFOB010000593.1:0-714 GCA_964344525.1 uncultured Thiomargarita sp. | reverse complement strand
TTAATGGTTTCATCCGCCAATTGACGTTCATGAATTTCTTTTTGTAATTGAGCATTTTGCGCTTCAAGTTGCTTTTGTAAATGATGAATAGTTAAATGTTTATCTACACGAGCGATAACTTCTTCTGGCTGAAAAGGTTTGGTGATGTAATCAACCGCGCCGACTTCAAGCCCTTTGATTTTATTGATTGCCTCTGTATTGACACTGATAAAAATAATGGGCATATCTTTTGTGATTTCATTTTTTTTTAGGCGGCGGCAGGTTTCAAAACCGTCTATCCCTGGCATATTCACATCCAAAAGAATGAGATCAGGTTTGATATAAGCAACCCGCTTGATAGCCGTTTCTCCGTCTTCTGCAATCAGCACTTTAAAACCGACTTCGCGCAGGCAATTACGTAATATGTCTAAGTTGTTTGGCTCGTCGTCTACAACTAAAATCTTGTTGGTTGTTGTCATAATTAATTAATTTCTTGTACTTTGAACTGTTGAATACTTTTAATTAATAACTGATGTTACGCATTTTTGTTCCAAAACCACAAATAAGTACTGAACCATGAATTTTCATGTATTTTGGAGTCCAAAGCAGCGCTTTGGAAACCCATGCCCAAAGCGCGGCTGGGCGACTCCAAAATGTGTGAAAACTTGTGAACGGGTACTTAACTACAAGGATTACTTTTAATACGGGCACCGTCAAAATCACTTCATTAATGGG
>CAYFOB010000592.1:0-2960 GCA_964344525.1 uncultured Thiomargarita sp. | reverse complement strand
CATTAACAAAGTACATACCGAATACGAATACCCCGAACCCATCGGCTTTGTCAAAAGCAAATACGACTTATTTGCCGAAGATACCGAAAAACGTATTATTGTAGAAATCCAACAAGTAACAACGTGAAACCGTGCTCCAAGCGCGACAAATGGGATTGGATGACATCGCCATTGCGAAATTGACTGGACTGACAATGGAGGGTATAAAAAAAATCACAAAATGATATACTATAGTCTTTCAGATAAAGATTTTGCTCGGAGTCCAAGCTTTAGCTTGGCACTGCCAAACTAAAGTTTGGACTCCTATTCTGAAAAGCTATATATTTATTGTAGTCATAAATTTATTTATATAGTACTACCCACTTTTTTTATCTGAATCAGAAACTTAGGGTTTTATATGGAAAATTCCATAGAAAAAATCAAGCAACGAAGAACTGAGGCTCTAACAGATGCTAAAAAACACTTCAACGCTGCTGATAGAAAAAGAAAATGGCATAATTTTCTGACTATCTGGGCTGTGCTTTTTGGTATCAGTTTTTTGATATTGAACGGAATCTTCAAATTTGTTGGTATTTTTGGACAAGCACTTCCATGGTTTAACCTGGTTTTAATATCAGGGGCGATTGTATTTTTGGGCATACAAATTTTTAAATTCTCCATGCCCATCATTATTGAGCATGACAACAAAGCGGAAGATTTTTTGGCAATTGCCAAAAAATATTGGCGCCTCATTGCGGCTTATAGGAATGAAACCTTTGAGCCAAAGGTATTATATGAGAAGTTTAACAAACTCTCTGACGAATATGACAGCTTAATTCAAAAAAGTCATGCGCCTTCTACAAATGATGCCGATTTACAACAAGCACAGGACGGTATTAAATTTGGGGAAGCGGAATATACTGAAAAAGAAAGGGAAAAAAGTGAAAATGCGATTTTAGAAAAAGTCAGCGAAGGCAAAGTGGATGCCTTGTATGAGGAAAAGAAACACGACTACGCTGCGAAGAGAAATCAAAAAATCGACACTTTTTTGTGGATTTTACCCCCCGTCATTTATTTTGTCATTGGGCTCATAGTCTTACTCGACACCTTACAATTAATCAGCATTTTTGAATGGCTCAAATGGATTGGCGCATTTTTGATATTCATAGCTGTTGGATTGACTGCTATACGCACTCAGTTCAATTTGTTGTCCATCGTCAACGGGCATGAAAGAATGGTTGATAAATTTTCAGCGCTTGGTAAAAAATATGAATACCTCATTGCGAGTTATAAAGATCACGTTTTTGACTCCAAAGAACTGTATGAGGAGTTAGAAAATATATCGGAAAAACATTATCATTTGCTTAAAGATGGTCATGCATTTCCTACGAATAATAAAGATTACCTAAAAGCACAAGCGCAGATTCAAGGATAACAATATTTAGGAGTCCAAGATTTATCTCAAACTAAAGTTTGGACTCCTAACTCCCAACAAACTCTCAAGAACCTGACTACCCCCCACCCCCTGACACCCCCAAAATCCCCGCGTAGGCAATGCCCCACCATACCACCCATCAGGAAAACGTTGCACCAAAAAAGCCACCCATTCACCCTCTCCAAAAAAATTAACCTCCTCAGGCGAAATAATCAATAAATTACGATAAGCTATTCCCTCTAAAAATAAAGCATCCGTCACCGCTGCAGTACGATTATGCCCTAAATAAACCACACTCAAAGCCCCATAAACCACCATAGACTGAATCGCCTCATGCGCCACCAAATCATCATGCTCACTAACCCCCTGTGCGCGACGATCCGCCAAACGAATTTGACATATCTCAGCATGACTGGCATTAAGCGCTTCCAAAGCAGGAATATACCCCCTATCATTAGCCGCCACAAGCTCAAACCAACGACTCCAAGCCGGCAACTGAAGCAAATCAAACACCTGATGCAAAGCCGTTGGCGCAGTTTCACCCGCTTGATCACCATGATGATCAATTAAAATCACCGGCTCAAAAGCCAAATCATTTTCCAACTCTATCAAAACAGGCACCCTATTTTGCACAAGCGCCTGTTCAATTTCTTCCCGATAAGCTGACGCCACAGCGCCCCACCTTAACTGCTTATCAACGACAAATTGCGCATTATCTTCTAACAACTGCTTAATAGTGAGCATTTCTAAATCATGCCCACCAAGGCAAAAAAGGAATGATGACATAAATATTATCGTCGAGTTTTTCGCCAAAGCGGCAAAGTAGGCAACTGATCACCCAAAGGCTTCAAAAAATCCTGTTTTTGACGATCATCATTCTCAACAAACCAACGAAAAGTCTCCTCCTCAGGCTCCTGCCCATCCATCCGTGGCGTATGTACAGAATGCTCGACTTTACTAGGATCCCCCAACAAATCCAAAGCGCGTTTAACCTGAACAGACATTTTTTCCCGAAACAAATCGCGTAACTTTTCCCAAGTCAAATCTGGAGCCGGTAAATGTTGCGCCTGTCTCTCCTGAGGATAAAGCCCCTCAGGCAATTCAGCACCTACCCAAGCCTGATGATAACGCTGACTCTCAAAAAGACTATCAATCGCATAACGCTTTTTGCGATCAATAAAAAATAACCCAACAGGATCAATACGCACCGTGCCTAAACCAATGGATTTACCCATACCCAATTTATGACGAAACGCATCACCGGGACGTAAAGCATAACACAAAAGCCCCAATTCCCATTGACTCAAATTACTGAAATCAATATGAAAAAAGAACTCCGTGCCTTTTTTAACTGGCTTGATGATCGTTTTTTGGTTAAGCTGTTCACGTGGATTAGCCGTTTTCCAAGGCTGCTTATCTTCTTTGTAATGATGAAGATACATTTTCCGCCCTTGAGGTTGATGCTTTCCTGGCTTCAATTCAGACTTTTTAATATACTCGATGTTCAAGTTAGTTAATTAGAATATTATGATATTTTAATAAAAAT